>NZ_BAAHYY010000002.1:0-119002 GCF_054657315.1 Marinitoga arctica
ATTAATATCAATGTTGTTAGTCCATTCAGAGATTTTATACTCAAATTCAACATAGAAAGAACTTTTATTTTTAACTTCATCTTCAAAATATATAGTTCTTTGTTGTGAATTTAAAATAGTATATTTTTCATGACTGGTTTTTAATATTTTTACGTCACTAATTTGAAAATTTTCATAGGGTATAGGTAACCAAGCTTTTATTATTTCTCCCTGGATATTTTCATAATCAGGTTTAACGGTTATTTTTGCTCTAACTTTATAGTTTTTTTGATTATCGCCATTAATAATTTCATCTAATCTATTATGAAAAAGTTCTCTTCTTTTAAGAACTTTCTCATCAGTCTTTATCCTTTTTTTATATTCATCATATTTAAATCCAATATTAAATGCAAAACGCTTTTCAAAGTACATTTTCCCATTAACGATAATATAATCCAGGTCACCACTGTTTAGTAATTTTTCAAATTCTAAAGGAGAAAATCCTTTTATTGTTTTTTCAGCTATTTTTTTTGCTTCGTTTGTTGAATAAGGGTAATTAAGAATTAGGCGATTTAGTCTTTCTTTTTCATATAATAGCCTTTCTTTTAATAAATTAGGAAGTTTTAACGATAACTTTTTTTCAATTAATAGTAGAGCTTTTCCTATGTCCCCTAAAAATAATTCTCTTTGAATATCTTCTGGTAATCCTACAGATAAAAATTCCATATTCTCCCCACCTTTTATTAAAATAGTTCGGTATACAAATTATTATATCATATATAATATAAAATTAAACAATTATAAAAATAAAAAATTTCAATAAAATTATAAATGGTGCTATAATAATTATATATAGCAATTTCGGAGGTGGGAAAGTGGTTAATATTGTTTGGAGCGATAAACTTTTGGAATATGATTTTGGAGAAGGGCATCCATTAAGAAGTAAAAGATGTAAATTAGGAATAGAAAAATTATTTAAAAGCAATATAGAATATACTTTAATTAGTCCACGTTACGCTGAAGAAAATGAATTAGCGTTGTTTCACACAATTGAATATATTAATCAGGTGAAAAATAATATTGGTGGTAGTAGTGAAACACCAATAAGAAATATGTATAATCCTGCAAGGCTATCAGTAGGTGCAACTTTATCTGCTATAGAATCAATAACAGAAAATGAAAAAATAGCGGTTAATTTATGCGGAGGATGGCACCATACTTTTGAAGATAAAGCAAGAGGATTTTGTATTTTTAATGATGTTGTTATAGGAGCGAAATATGCGCAGAAATTAGGATATGAAAAAATTATGATTATAGATTGGGATGTCCATCACGGAGATGGGACCCAACGTGCATTTTTAGAAGATAATAGCGTATATACTATTTCTATTCATCAACACCCAGAAACACAATATCCATATATAAGTGGTTATGAAAGAGAAAATACTATAACTAATTTGAATATACCAATTTTTCCAGGAACCTCGGAACAAGAAATTTTAACAAAAGTTTTATCCACTATTCCAAATGAAATAAGAATGTTTAAACCTGACATGTTGATTATTCAAATGGGAGTTGATGGTTATAAATTAGATCCAATGTCGTCAATTGATTTAAGTGAAAGATTTTATAAATCCTTATCTATAGTATTATCGAGATGTTCTAAGAAAAATAGATTTCCTGTTGTTTTGCTTGGTGGGGGAGGTTTTTATTTTCCTAAAACGGCTGAAATATGGGAGTTAATTATTAGAACTTTTGAGGAAGATATAAAATAGGCTATTTTCCCTATAAGAATTGCATTGGAACTAAAAATCTATATAATTTTTTTACAAAAATAAAATGACAGCGAAATTCGCTGTCATTTTCTATAAGAATATATTCATTCTGGCAGCCCCACGGGGAATCGAACCCCGACTCTCGGACTGAGAATCCGATGGACTAGCCGTTATCCTATGGGGCCAAAACATATAGTATTATACCATAAATTTTGTAATTTGTAAATATCATAAAGATCCATTATCTTTAAAAATAGTTAAAAAGGTTAAGAATAATATTTTTAAATCAAGTAAAAAATTCTTATTTTTTACATAATATAAATCATATTCTGTTTTAGTTTTATAATCTTCTAAAGTTGTTGTATATTTATATTTTACTTGCGCCCATCCTGTTATTCCAGGATTTACGTATAATCTATAATTATAATATTCAATATTATTTTCGCACATTTCATGAAATGAGATCATTTCTGGTCTGGGCCCTATAAAATTCATATTTCCAATTAATACGTTTATGAATTGGGGAATTTCATCTAATCGTGTTTTTCTTAAAAATTTTCCAAATGAATGTATATTGTTATTGTGTATAGTTCTAAACTTATACATTAGAAATTTCTTTTTATTTTTTCCAATTCTAATTTGTTTGAAAATAACAGGTTTTCCTATAATAAAATAATTAATTAAGGAAATTAGTATAAATAAGGGGAAGGTTATAATTAATGAAGTTAAAGCTAGGAAAATATCGAAAAATCGTTTTTCTTCTTTTTTTAAAAAAAACTCAGAATAATAATATTCGAATTTTTTGAAAACGATTAATGGAATTCTTTGTAAATATTTTTCTACTAATTCTGGTAGTATTTCAATTGTTATGCCTTGCTTTTTAACGTTTTCTAATTCTTCTTTTACATAATATTCTAACTCAGGATCTGCTATTAAAACTCTATCGTGAAATTTAATTTTCTCTAAAAAAACTTCAGGACTTGGATTTAAAAAGTCCCCAAAAGATATATAGCCTTTTGTTTTTTTCTCTATTTCATTTGTAATGTCTTTAAATTCTTCTTCTTTTCCAATTACAAGATATTTAATCATTTTCTCACCTAAAAAAGTTATCAATATATAATTATATAAAAATTGTTTTTTATCCTAAATCCAATAGCCAATCAATCGCTTTTTCGCCAAAATTTTCTTTTAAATATTTAATAGGTTCCTTTTTTTCAAAATAATTGATGATAGTTATACTATCTAATAAGATTTTGTAAAAATCCTTTTTTTCTATATTATTTTTTTCAAATTCCTCAATTAATTCATCCATATCAGCTATTTCAAAGGATTTATCTCTTTTTATAATAATATCTAATTCTAAATCTTTGAATTCAATTATATTACCATTTATTAAATATTTTCCAAAATCAATATAAATTAAATAATCTTTTATGAGGGAATTTGTATCAGCAAGAAAAGATGTAAGCATAATAATTTGATTGGGAATAATTAATCTTTTTATTTTTTTAATTGAATTATGTTTTTCTAAATGCTTCCAATTTCTTTCTATTCCGAAAGAATTTTTAAAAGTAAGTATGTTTGTTATTTTAGCTTTAACTTCTCTGGAAGGTGATATTAAATATTCTATTTTTTTCTCAAAATTGAATTTATAATGTTTCATTTTTTTCTCCTTTTTTCTTGTTAAGGATATTATAACATAAATCTAACATATCTTCAAATAATAAACTTATCATTTAAGTTTTTATTTTTAACCAAAATGAGGTAAAATATATATAAGAGGAAAATGGAGGTGTCATATGATTCATTCATTGTCTATAAAAAATTTTGGATTATTTGAAGAAGTTAATATAGATTTTTCAGAGGGAATAAATGTAATTACAGGTGAATCAGGTGCTGGTAAATCGATGCTTATTAAAGCATTGATTTCATTGTTAAATGGAAATATACCCAAGAATTTAAGAAATAAAGATGGTTCAATATCTGCTTATATTACAATAAATGATGAAATAAGAAGAGAATTAAATGAAATTGTGGATAATAATGAACTCGTGTTAAATGTTAATTTTAATGAAAAAAGAGCTGTTTTTAGAGTAAATGGTACTATTATTCCACGTTCGTTTTTAGAAAAGATTGGATCATATATAATGGAAGTTCATACACAGGATTCACAGGTTTTATTAAGAAATCCAAAGTACCATAGTCAATTAGCTTATAAAATTTTTAAAGAAAACTTTGAAAAGTTAATTGTAGAATATGAAAAAATGTACAATGAATATGTTGAATTAAAAGAAAAGTTGAGTAGTATACCGTCAGATTCCTCTGAAATATATAGAAAAATAGATATTTTAAATTTTCAAATTGATGAAATAGAAAAAGTTGCTCCACAAGAGAATGAGGATGAAGAATTAAGAATAGAATATAAGAAGTTAAGTCATGTTGAAGAGATAAAGACAAAATTAGAAAAATCTATGGCTATTTTAAAAGATAATGATGAAAATGTTGATATTTTGATAGGTGAGGTTGTTGAAGATTTGTCTCATATTTCAGATTATGGATTTAATGAAGAATTGGATATTGCATCATCTATACAAGAAATGTTAAATGATTTATATAGCAGTTTAGAATCTAAATTATACGAACTTGATTTGGATCCTCAAAGATTAGAAGAGGTATCTAATAGGTTAAATGAGATAATGAATTTAAAAAGAAAATATGGTCCATCTCTTGAAGATGTTTTAGAAAATCTAATAAAGTTTAAGAATGAATTGATTGAGTTGAATGATCTGGAAAAAATAATGAATGAAATAAAGCCTTTAATTGATAAAAAGAAATTAGAATTATTTGATTTAGGAGAGGAAATAAAAAATAAAGGTGAAAAAGTAATTAAAGAATTAGAAAAAAGAATAAAAGAAGAATTATTTTCATTAAACATGGAACACGCAGAAATTAAATTTGAATTTAAAAAATTAGATGAACCTAGTAAATATGGTACATATAATGTTAGAATTTTAGCTAAAACTACACCACAAGCACCATTTTTACCTTTGGAGAAAGTAGCATCTGGTGGTGAGTTGTCTAGAATTATATTATCTATAGAAAAAACGTTAGGAGAAATTCATATGGTTGAAACTATGTTGTTTGATGAAATAGATTCTGGAGTAGGACAAAGGATAGCTGATGTTATAGGTAAAAAACTTAAAGAATTTTCAGAATTGAAACAGTTAATTGTAATTACACATATGCCACAAGTAGCCAATTTTGCTGATAAACATTTTAAAATATTTAAAACAGAAAAAAATAGTAAAGTGCATTCTAACATAAAAGAACTTAATGAAGAAGAAAGATTAAAAGAAATAAGAGAAATGTATGGAGAAATTGTTTTTAAAGAGGTGGAATAAAATGAAAAGAGAAGATGTTATACAAAGAGTGATAGAAGAGAAAGGTGTTAAAGCAATACCTTTATTACTAAATATGATGGAAGATAGTGATTCTGATACATATTCATTAATTACAGATATTATAGACGTTTTAGGTATTGAAGCGAAAAAATATTTATTTGATGAATTTTTAAAAAGATTTGAAAAAAATAATTTTGATGATGTTGTTATGCTTTATTTAATAGATGTTCTTTCAGAAATGGAATGTAAGGAGTTGCAACCATATCTTGAAAGAATGTTAAATATGTATTCAGACGAGAGAGCCTTTCCTATTATAATAGAGGCATTATTAAGAATAACAAAAGATGAAAAATATATAGATATACTATCAACATTTTTGGATGATACTGGTGATATACAAGAATTAGCTATAATGGCTTTATCAGAAATCCCAACTAAGAAAGGGATTAATTATTTATTGAATAAATATATGGAAAATATTTCAAAATCTGAAAAAGCACTTATTTTAGATTCTATTCAAAAAATAATTTTCAAAAATAGAGATTTATTTGAGGAAGTGAAAAAACATCCTGCAGGTGAAGAAATTTCTGAAATGTTGGAGTGGATGTTAAAGTGAGTGACATAGCTAAAGAATTATATTTATTAGGTTGTGATGTCTTAAAGAATGAACCTTTAAGGCTTCATACTTCATTTAAAATTGGCGGGAAGGTTCCGCTTTTTGTTATTCCTAAGACAAAAAAAATTTTTTTAAAAACACTAAATTTTATAATTGAAAGAAAAATAGATTTTAAAATAATTGGCGGAGGCGCAAATCTAATAGTTCATGATAAAAATTTAGATTTTATTGTAATTAGTACAGAGTATTTAACAGAGTATAAATTTTTAGATAATATTCTTTATGCTGAAGTGGGAGTTCCAATTTCAAGATTATCATATCTTGCGATGGAAAATAATTTATCTGGTATGGAATTTTCTGTTGGGATTCCTGGAACTTTAGGAGGAGCCTTATTTATGAATGCAGGTGCTTATGGAGGACAAATTAGTGATGTTACAGAAGAAGTCGAGGCTTTTGATTTAAAAGAAAAAAAAGTAGTTTTTTTAAGTAAAGAAAAATTGAACTTTGGATATAGAAGAAGTATTTTCCAAGAAAGGCGATACATATCTTTAAGTGCAAAACTAAAATTATTTAATAAAGAAAAAGAGTTAATAAAAGAAAAAATGAAGGAATTATCTATAAAAAGATGGGAAAAACAACCATTAGAATATCCAAGTGCGGGTAGTATTTTTAAAAGACCTAAGCCAGATTTTTATGTGGGAACAACAATTGAAAAATTAGGATTAAAGGGATTTTCAATAGGTGGAGCTGAGATATCTGATAAACATGCAGGATTTATTATAAATAAAGGGAATGCAACATTTAATGATGTGATGAAAATAATAGATCATGTCAGAGATATTGTTAAAGAAAAATATAATGAATATTTAGAAATCGAACCTGAAATTTGGAAATAATTTTTAAAATAGGAAGGTATAAACCCTTCCTATTTTAATTTTTCAAGTTCTTTTTTTGCATCTTCTTTTGCTTCTTTGCCTTGTTCAATCCAATCAGGATGAAGAGGCATGGATATCACTTTTTCAAACATTTCTTTTGCTTTATCATATTTTTTCCAAATTTTATATAATACTCCAAGTTCATAGTATGCATTTACATATCCAGGTTCAATCTCGGCTGCTTTTAATAAGTATTCCTCTGATTTTTTATAATTATTTATAGGCCAAGGAACATCTCTATATCTCATACCCATTGCAATGTAAGCAGTATATAAATTTGGTTCAAGTTGTATAGCTTTTTTTATATGTTCATCAAAATCTCCTAACATAAATAAACTAGAAACAATTCCTTTATATTGTGCTAGCCTTCCAATAGCGGCACCTAATGCATAATGAGCATATCCGTTTTTTTCATCTATTGTAACGGCTTTTTTTCCTACTTCAACCGCTTTTTCATAAGTTTCTTCTTTTTCATTATTTTCAATTCCCCAATTAGCATATTCAGTTAATGCATTACAATATAAAGCAAGAATAGAAGCATCATCTGTATATGTTTCTAACTTGTTTAAAAGAATTTTTATCTCTTCAATTTTGTGATAGCTATTAATAACCTTGAATTCATTATAAAGTTTTATAAATGTTTCCCCAAAAGTAATAGAAAAAACAAAAACAAGTAGTAAAATATTAACAATAACTTTTTTCATAATATCCCTCCTTTAATTTTATACAATTATATCACAATAATTAAAGTATTGTAAAGTTACTTGATTTTTTAGAAAAAATGGTATAAAATTAATATAGAATTAAATTCGTTTTAAATTTGAAAGGAGGAATAATATGAGTAATGAAGAGAAAATAGAATACATTAGTGAATTACTTAGAGAAAAAGGGATTTCACCGTCTTTACAAAGAATTCAGATTTATAAATATCTTATGGATAATCAGATCCATCCTAATGTAGACACAATTTATAAGGCATTAGTAAAAATGATTCCTACTTTATCTAAAACAACTGTATATAATACTTTAAAATTATTTCAATCTAAAGGCTTGGTTTCTGTGATTACAATCGATGAAAATGAAGCAAGATTTGATATTAATACACATAAACACGGCCATTTTAAATGTCTTGAATGTAATAAAATATTTGATTTTGATATTGAGGAAATAAAAATTGATTCAAAAATATTAAATGAAAATAGGATTATAGATGAACAATTGTATATAAAAGGATATTGCAAAGAATGTTTAAACAAAAAATAAAGCTCTGATTCAGAGCTTTTTTTGTTACATTATTTTTAATATAACCAAGAAAGTGTTACTTTTTTGTATTTTTATGGTATAATATGTAATGAAGAAAAAATACCTAGGGGGGTATAGGGGCCGCCGCATCGGTAACGTATGCCGTGCGGCTCTTTTTATTTTTTAGTTTTTTTCTTAGTTTTCTTTATTTTTATTTTTGCATTTGGATAATTTCTTTTTAATTCTTTTTCAATATCTTTATCTTCATTTTCTATTATTTCAAAATCTATTTCTGCAGTTAATTTATTTGCGTTTATTACTTTAGCTTTTAGTTTGTCACCAAGTCTATATATTTTTTTGTTTTTTTCTCCTATTAAAACATTTTGCTTTTCATTATATATATAATAATCATCCATTGTAGATACATGTATTAATCCATGAATTAGTTTTTCTGGAATTTCTACGAACATACCAAATTTTGTTATATTTGTTATATAAACATCAAAAGGTTTTCCGATATGATTCATAATGTATTCAACCTTTTTCATATCTGATAAATCCCATTCAGCTTCATTTGCAACTCTTTCTCTTTTAGAACTATGTGAAGCAATTTCTGGTAAAAGTTCTGTATATTTTTCTATTTCGTTTTTCTTAAGTGTTCCTTTGTTTTTAAGATATTTTTTTAATAGCCTATGAACTATCAAATCTGGATATCTTCTAATTGGTGATGTAAAATGCGTGTAATTTTGAGAAGCTAATCCAAAATGTCCGACATTTAGGTCTGAATAAACAGCTCTTTTTAAAGATCTTACAAGTAATTTTTGGATACTCTTTTTTAAAGGATGCTCTTTTAAATGTTCTAGCATATCCTGTAATAATTTAGGGTGAATGTTTTTGGGGAATTTATATCTTAATCCCATTATTTCTAAATAATTTTTTAGTTGTAATAGCATATCTGGATCAGGTTCTTCATGAATTCTATATATAAAAGGTAATCCTTGTGAATCAAATATAGAGGCAACAGTTTCATTTGCTTTTATCATAAATTCCTCTATAATAACTTCTGAAATACCTCTTTCAACAGGGATTATATCTTCAACATTACCTTTTTCATCAAAAATGAATTTTACTTCTCCTCCTTCAATATCAAGAATAGCTCCACGTCTCCTTCTGTTTTCTCTTATTATTTCCATAAGTTCTTTCATGAGTTCTAAATTTGGTCTGAGCCATCCTATTTCTTTTTCTAGTTCTTCATCAGCTTCATTGTTTAATAGTTTGTTTACTTTATTATATGTTAGTCTTTTTTTGCTATTTATAACTCCATTATATACATCAAAGTTTACTACATCACCATTTTTATCTATTTCCATAATTAAAGACATAGTTAATCTATCTTCACCTTCAACTAAAGAACATATCCAATCAGAAAGTTCATGAGGTAACATTGGAATCACAGTATCTATTAAATAAACACTTGTTCCGCGTTTAAAAGCTTCTTTATCAAGATTAGATTTTTCTTTTACATAATGAGAAACGTCGGCAATATGAACACCTAAAAGGTAATTTCCATTTTCTAATTTTTTTACTTGAACAGCATCATCAAAGTCTTTTGCATTATCTCCATCTATTGTTACTATGATTTCATCTCTAAAATCTTTTCTTTTTTTCAACTCTTTAGGGTGGACAGTTTGTGGAATAGACAAAGTTTCTTTCATAACATTTTCTGGAAAAACTCCTGGTTCTGGTAAATCATGTTTAATTATAACTATAGGTAAATCTACTTTTGGATCATTAACATTTCCTATGATTTTAGTTATTTTTACTTCAGGATTTTTTCGTGTATATTTTATTATTTCAGCTTCAACAATTTGACCAGGTTTAGCCTTATTGAAATTTTCTGGAGAAACGTAAAAATCTGTATTTATTTTTTGATCAATAGGTAAAACAAATCCAAATAGTTTTTTTTGTTCGAATATTCCAACAACTTTATTGATACCTCTTTTAAGTACTCTTAACACTTTCCCTTTTGGAATATCTCGCCATGTTCCTATTATTTCTATTAATACCGTGTCTTTATGCATTGCATCTTTAGCATTTTCTAAAGTAATAGCTATTTCCTCTCCATTTTTGGTATTAACAAATGCCATACTACCTCTTCTTGTAAATTCTATTGTACCGATTTTCATATTTTTTCCTAAAGTGCAAAACCGATTTTTGGAATTTTTATATAAAATTCCATCCTCTTGAAGTTCTTTTAGTAAATTCCTTATTTTCTTTTTATCTTCCTTTGTTTTTGCTTTTAGTTTTTCATATAGTTCTTTCTGTAATAGTGGTCTTTTGGTTAATAACTCTAAAATTTTTTCTTTGTTCATTTTTTTCCTCCTAATATTTTTCTTTGTGTATAGAATCTCTTTCGTAAAATAAAGTTACTTTTGGATCAAACATTAATTTTATTGTACCGACAGGTCCATTTCTTTGTTTCCCAATGATTAATTCTGATTCATGCGGATGGTTTAAAATTAAGTTTTCATTATTTTTGTCTTTATTATCACTTTCTTTTTTTCTTTTATAATAAGCATCTCTATATAAAAACATAACCATATCAGCATCTTGTTCTATAGCTCCAGATTCTCTTAAATCACTTAATCTTGGTCGCTTATCTTCTCTTTGTTCAACTGCTCTTGATAATTGAGAAAGAGCTACGATAACTACATTTAATTCTCTTGCAAGAAGTTTTAAAGAACGTGAAATTTCTGAAATTTCCTGTTGCCTGCTTTCAGAGGCTCTACCTTTAGAAGACATTAACTGTAAATAATCAATAAAAATAGCCTCAATTCCATATTCCCTTTTCATTCTTCTGGCTTTTGCTCTTAATGTCCTGGGATCTAATCCAGGTTCATCATCAACTACGATTTTTGATTGGGATAATTTGTGAGCAGCATTAACTAATTTATTCCAGTCATCATTACTAAGCATGCCTGTCCTTACTTTTTGTAAATCAACCTGCGCCTCAGCACAAAGTACTCTTTGAACTAGTTGTTCTTTTGACATTTCTAGGTTAAACATTGCAATAGGAGTTTTATATTTAATTGCTAAGTTGCTTGCAACATTAAGTGCAAATGCCGTTTTGCCCATTGAAGGTCTTGCTGCTATAATAATTAAATCAGATTTATGGAATCCAGAAGTTAATCTATCTAAGGATATAAACCCAGTAGGTAGACCTGTAACAAGAGCGTTTGGTTCAATAGAAGCTCGTTTTTTTAATTCATCCAATTTTTCAAATACATCATGAACAATGTTTGGAACTGAATCATAAGTTCTTGTTGCACGAGATTCTGCTATTTCAAAAATTTTTTTTTCGGCAAAATCTAAAATTTCTTCAGCTTCACCAATGGTTCTTGTTGCTTCAACAATTTCTGTACTAGCACTTACTAAACTTCTTAATAGAGATTTATCTTTAATAATTTTTGCATAATATAATGCGTTTGCAGGGGTAGGAACAACTTCTGCTAGGTATATTAATTTATCTTCACCACCAGCTTTTTCTAATAAATTTGCATTTCTTAAATTTTCCATTACTGTAATAACATCTACAGGTAATCCTTTATCAAAAAGATCTTCTATTATTCTAAAAATTAATTGATATTGTTGGTTATAGAAATCATTTGAACGTATTTCTTCTAAGATATCAGGCAATATCTGTGGATCTAGGAATATACTTCCTAATAATGCTTCTTCAGCTTCAGTGTTATGTGGTGGTGTTAATTCTTTATTCAATGTTAATACCTCCTTTTAATACTCATAGTATAATTATAATACTTTAATGTAAAAATTCCAAGGTAGGAGGATAATTATGTGGGGAAATATCTTCTTTTTTTTAGGTGTAATATTCACATTAAATGGTATATATATGTTTAATTCCTCAGTAAAAGAAGTAAGAAAAGGTTATATGAAAGACATAACGAAAATAAAGAAAAATGATAAGGGAGCATTTATTTCTTTAGGAATAGGAATAATCTTCTTCATTATAACATCTATATTTTAACATGTCTTTTTTTCTTTTATAATAATAAAATATTATAATGTATTTTGGCGGTCGCGGCACCCGCCTTAAAAAAACAAGGAGGTGTATTTTTAGTGAAAACTAAAAACTTAGTATTAGCAGGAGTGGTAGCAGCATTATATGTTGCATTGACTGTAGTATTGCAACCTATTAGTTATGGACCTATGCAGGTTAGAATTTCTGAAGCTTTGACTGTATTGCCGTTTTTTAACCCTATTTTTATTCCAGCTTTGTATATAGGTGCAATGTTAGCAAATATTTTTGGAGGATTTGGTGCTATTGATATATTTTTAGGTAGTGCATTAACACTATTAGCAGCGTATTTAACTTATAAAATGCCAAATAAATATTTAGCACCTTTACCACCAGTAGTAGTTAATGCTTTTGGGGTTTCAGCATATGTTGCACCTTTAGCAAACGTTCCATATTGGCCAACAGTATTTTGGATTGGAATAGGGGAATTAATTGCATGTTATTTACTAGGATTACCATTATTAATTTTATTGGAAAAAAGAGGAATTTTAGAAAAAAAATAGCAACAGCTCCTAAAAAGGAGCTGTTGCCCTTTACTATGGAGACGACGGCATTAAGCCATACCTAGGTAGGCTTTTTGTACATTTTCATCTTTTAATAATAAATCAGAGTCATTTTCTAAAATAACTTTTCCTGTTTCTAAAACATAACCATAATGAGATATTTTTAATGCTTGAGCCGCATTTTGTTCTATCAATAATATTGTTCCTCCGTTTTCATTTATTATTTTTATTATGTCAAAGACTTCAGAAACTAAAACAGGTGCTAATCCTAAAGAAGGTTCATCTAACATTATTAAATCAGGTTTACTCATTAATGCCCTGCTTATAGCAAGCATCTGTTGTTCGCCACCAGATAGTGTTCCTCCTAATTGTTTTAATCTTTCTTTTAATCTAGGAAATAAATTATACACCCAGTTTAAATCTCTTTCTATTTCTTCTTTATCTGTTCTGTTGAATGCACCCATCATTAAATTTTCATATACTGTAAGATTTGGAAAAATTCTACGTCCTTCTGGAACTAAAGCAATTCCCATTCTATTAATTTCATGTGGAGCTTTTCCAGAGATATTATTATTTTTATATATTATTTCTCCTGATTTAGGTTTAACCATACCAGCAATTGCAGAAAGAGTAGAGGTTTTTCCAGCACCATTTGCTCCAATTAATGTTACTATTTTCCCTTTAGGAACCTGAATGCTAATTCCTTTTACTGCATGAATAGCCCCATAATATATATTTAAATTTTTTATTTCGAGAACAATATCATTCTGCTTTGACATCTTTCCACTCCTCTCCGAGGTAAGCTTCAATGACTCTTGGATTTTTTTGTATGTCTTCAGGTTTTCCCTCAGCTATTATTGCTCCATAATCTAAAACTAATATTCTTTCACATACCCCCATAACAACTTTCATATCATGTTCTATTAATAGTATTGAAAGATTAAAATCATTCCTAATTTGACGAATGAAATTCATTAACTCTTCTGATTCCTGAGGATTCATCCCAGCGGCGGGTTCGTCTAATAATAAAACTTTAGGATGCGTAGCTAGAGCTCTAGCAATTTCTAATTTTCTTTGTAATCCATAGGGTAAAGATGATGCCTTTTCCTCAGCTAAATGAAGTAACCCTACTTTTTCTAAAAGAAGAAGACCTTCTTTAATCATTTCCTTTTCTTTTTTTAGATATCCAATTTTAGTTAATGCTTTTAAATACCATAAGAAAGAACTACCTTTAGGCTTTTTCCCGTGCTTTTTCAATATTTTATCAACATCAGAATTAGATAACATATGATGTTGAGCAACTATAACATTTTCTAAAACAGTCATATCTTGGAATAATCTTATATTCTGGAATGTTCTTGATATTCCAAGATGTGTGATTTCATGAGGTTTAAACGGTGTGATGTCTATTCCATCAAATATTACTTTACCTTTTGTTGGAATATAAATTCCAGTTATAACATTAAAAGCTGTAGTTTTTCCGGCTCCATTAGGTCCGATTAATCCAAGTAATTCTCCTTCATATAATTGATTATGAAAATCATTTACGGCTATTAAACCTCCAAATTGCATTGTAATATGGTCCATTTCTAATATTTTTTTCATTCAGCTTCACCTTCTTTTTTCATGTATATGTCGACTAAAGATTGTTTTTTGACATTTATACCAAATAATTTTAGAAATTTCTCCCAAGAAAATTCAGCTCTTCCCATAATTCCTTTTTGCCAGAATATCATGATGAAAATGAAAATAGCTGATATAACAAGCATTCTCATTCCTGGAATACCAGGTACATGAATTCCAAATATATCGAAAGGTTCTTCCAAAGATCTTAAATATTCAAACATTAAGGCAAAAACACCAGCACCAATTATAGAACCTGTAATACTTCCTAATCCACCAAGAACAACCATAATTAATACATAAAAGGTTAATAATGGACCAAAAGTAGTAATTCTTGGATCTATTGTAGTTAGCCAATGTGCATAAAGAGCACCTGAAATACCAGCAAAAAATGCACCAAATACAAATGCCATTAACTCATGTTTGAAAACATTAATTCCCATGGATTCTGCAGCAATTGAATCTTCTCTGATAGCTATTAGCGCACGACCATATGAACTTTTTATTAAACTAATAATAGCAATTAAAGTTATTAAAAGCCAACCCCAAGCCCAATAAAGATTGGTATAATTGGGCAATCCTTTTAAACCCAATGGCCCATTTGTAATGCTTATAACATTATTAGCTAATACCCTGGCGATTTCAGCAAATCCTAAACTCGCTATAGCTAAATAATCACCAGATAATTTTAAAGTAGGCCATCCAATTAAAAATGCGAAAATTGCAGCAATTACTCCACCAGCTAACGTTGCCACTAAGAAATTTGCGTGTAAATTAAGTAACCACGGTTGAATTGGAACTATAATGTATGAAATTTCTTTTTGAAACGGTTCAAGTGTTAATAAAGCAGAAGTATAAGCGCCTAATAATACAAATCCTGCATGACCTAAAGAAAAAATACCAGTTATACCATTAATTAAATTTAAACTAACAGCCATTATAGCGTATATAGGAATAAGCATAAAAATCCTTAAGGTGTAATCACTAAAATGACCTTGAGCATAATATAAGAATAGAGTAAATAGAATAATAAATATTATAGTTAGAGTATAATTTAATTTCTTCATGCTATCACACCTTTACTACGGACTTTTTACCTAATAGTCCATCTGGTTTTATCAATAGAATAACTATAAGAATAATAAAGGCAAAAGCATCTCTATATCCTGCAGCACCAGGCATTAAGGCTACTAAGAATATTTCTAGTAATCCTAGCATAAATCCACCTACTACAGCACCAGGTATAGAACCAATCCCACCTAAAACAGCAGCAATAAATGCTTTTAAACCGGGCATAAAACCCATATATGGTTGTACATTAGGATATCTCATTGCCCACATAATTCCACCTGCTGCGGCCATAGCAGATCCTAAAGCAAATGTAAATCCTATAACCATATCTACGTTTATTCCCATTAAAGAAGTTGTGGGAATATCAGAAGAAATAGCTCTCATAGCCATTCCAATTTTTGTTCTGTAGACTATCCAGAACAAAAGTAAAAATAGTAATGCAGTAATTAAAAATACAATAAAGGTTAATACTGGTATTCTTGCACCTCCAATATTCCATGTTTTATCTAACATCCATCTGTTGTTTTCATTGAAAACTGCAGTAAATGATTTAGGAACTGCCCCGAAAACAACAACAGCAAAACTTTCTAAAAAGAAACTCATCCCAATAGCAGTTATTAAAGCAGAAATTCTTGGAGCATTCCTTAAAGGTTTATATGCAATTCTATCTATTAAAAATCCTAAAATAGAAGCTCCTAACACACCAATAACAACTGACAATAATAATGGTGCACCAGCTAAAGAAGCATATAGTGCAAAATAAACACCCATCATCATAATATCGCCATGAGCAAAATTAATGAGTCTTAATATACCATAAACCATAGTATAACCAACAGCTAAAAGTGCATATAATCCACCAAACATAATCCCATTAAAGAGATTTTGTAGAAAAATAGAACCACTCAATGCCGACACCTCCATTTTTTTAAAAAATCCCCGGAGTTTTCCGGGGATCTATAGATTTTAATTATTCAGCTGCAGGATTTATAGTTGTTACATATGTAAATTCACCATTTTTAACCATATCAATAACAACAGATTTTTCTGCATCCCCGTTTTTGTTTATTGTAATTAAACCAGTAGCACCTTCAAAGTTTTTTACTTGTCTTATAGCTTTTGCTATAGCTTCTGGATCTGCTTTTCCAGCCATTTCGATAGCTTTTCTCATTACTAAGTATGCATCAAAACCTAAAGCATGCATTGCACCTGGTTCTGCACCATATTTTTCTTTGAATTTCTCAACAAAAACTTTTGTCATTTCTGTAGCTGCACCTTTTGGATGGAAGTGAGTTGTATAATATAAACCTTCTACAGCTTCTCCTCCGATTTTAATTAATTCTGGAGCTTCTGCTCCATCACCAGCTAAAATAGGTCCATTAAATCCTAACATTCTTGCTTGTCTTGCGAATAATGAAATTTCTGGATAGTAACCTGTTATATATAATACATCAGGGTTTTTGTTTATTGCGTCTGTTAATTGAGCACTAAATTCTTGGTCGCCAGTTTTAAAGAATTCGATGAAATAATTTCCGCCTAATTCTTGAAATTTCTTTTTAAAGAAATTTGCTAAACCAACGCTATAATCTTGTTCAACATCAATAAATACAGCAGCTTTTTTGGCATTTAGATTTTTAAATGCAAATATAGCAGCAGCAGCTCCTTGATAAGGGTCAATAAAACATACACGAGAAACATATTTTTTTCTATTTGTTACCAATGGATTTGTTGAAGAAGAAGTTAACATAGGAATATGTTTTCTTTCTGCAACAGCTCCACCAGCTAATGAATGGGCACTAGCAACTTCTCCAATTATAGCTACAACTTTCTCTTTGTCGATAACCCTACTTACAGCATTAGCGGCTTCTGTTTTCTCGGATCTATTATCTACTAATACCAAATCAATCTTTTCACCTAAAACTTCAGGATACATTTCATGGGCTAATTCTATACCTTGCCAACTCATTTCACCAAAGGCTGCTATACCACCTGTCATTGGTAATACAACACCAACTTTAATATTAGCGAATAAAACTAATGAAAAAACTAAAACCATTGCCAAAAATAATTTCTTCATAGAATCCCTCCCTATTCAAATTTAAATATTGTAAAAACTTGGTTATATTTTACTATATTTTAATATATATGTCAAGTATGAAAAAAAATTCATATTATTTATTAACATTAGAAAATGATTATTAACTTTGCAAACTAAATATATACGTGATTTTAATATAAAAAAAAAGCCCGACCGGGCTTTTTAATGTTGAAAGTATTAGAAAAATATTTTTGCCATTTCATAAATTCTAGAATCAATTTCTTTGTTTTCTAATAATTTTGGTGAAAATGGGACATCAGAAATTTCAAAACCTTTTAATGCTAATGCTATATTAACTTTACCTTTTTTTATATATTCAATGGCTTTTGTTGAAAACATTGTCGCAATTAATCTATCAAATGATACTGGAGTTCCACCTCTTTGCATGTAACCTAAATTTACATTTCTACATTCAACTCCTTCAATATTTTCTTTTATATATTTTGATATTATATCGGAGGGAGTGCTATCTGGTGAATTTTCTTGAAATAATTTTAATCGTTCAGATAATTTACATTTTTCTTGTACTACTACTATTGAGAATTTTTTACCTTCATCATATCTCTTTTTAATATTTTCAATTAATTTATCAGGATTAAATTTAATTTCTGGAATTAGAATATAATCAGCACCACCTGTTAATCCTCCAAGAGTAGCTAACCAGCCTGCTTCATCTCCCCCAACTTCAACAACAATAACTCTATGTCCCGCACTTGCTGTAGAATGTAAAGCATCTAATGTTTTTGTAACAGTTTCCAATGCAGTAAAGAAACCTATACTAAAATCAGTCCATGGTAAATCATTATCAATTGTTGCAGGTATAACTATTGAAGGCATTCCTTCATCAGATAATTTAAGGGCAATTTCCGTTCCAGTATGACCACTCATAATTACAAAAGCTGTAATTTGATATTTTTCAAAATTTTCTTTTAATTTGAGCAAATTATCTGGATTTTTTGTTGGATCAAATTTAGATGAACCTAGAATTGTACCTCCTCGCTCTAAAATTCCAGAAACATGTTCTTTTGTCATAATAAATACTCTATCTTCAATAAAACCTTTAAAACCATCATATACACCCATTACTTCAATATCTTCGATAGCAGCCTTTCTAACAATAGCTCTAATAGCACTATTAAGACCTGGACAATCTCCACCAATATTCATAATTGCAATTCTTTTCATTTTGATCCCCCTTTATTCAAAAATTTTTATTAAAATAGGAATTATAACTATGGATACTATAGACATAAGTTTTATTAATATATTAATTGCTGGTCCGGCGGTATCTTTAAATGGATCACCTACTGTATCTCCTACAACAGCAGCTTTGTGTGCATATGTGCCTTTTCCGCCAAAATGCCCTTCTTCAATGTATTTTTTTGCATTGTCCCAAGCACCTCCAGCATTAGCCATAAATATTGCTAACATAACTCCAGAAACAGTCGTTCCAACTAACATGCCAGCAACAGCTTCTTTTCCTAATAAAAAGAACATTATAATTGGCATAAAAACAGCTAATAGTGATGGTAAAACCATTTTTCTTAAAGCTCCCTTTGTAGCAATGGAGACACAAGAAGAATAATCAGGATCAGCTTTTCCTTCCATTAAACCAACTATTTCTTTAAATTGTCTTCTTACTTCTTGGACCATGATTTCAGCAGCATCTCCAACAGCTTTCATAGCCATTGAAGAAAATAAAAATGGTAACATTCCTCCAATTAATGCACCAATAAAAACTTGGGATTTAGATAGATCTATGATATCTAAATTGGTAACTTTGGTATATGAAGCAAATAATGCAAGAGCTGTTAAAGCAGCTGAACCAATAGCAAATCCTTTACCAATAGCTGCAGTTGTGTTTCCAACGGCATCTAATTGGTCAGTTCTTTCTCTAACAGATGGATCTAATTCCGCCATTTGAGCTATTCCACCAGCATTATCCGCTATAGGTCCATAGGCATCTATAGCTAAAGTTATTCCTAATGTAGAAAGCATACCAACACCAGCTAAAGCTATCCCAAATAATCCCATAAGATTGTAAGAAATAATAGTAGCAAAAGATATTAATAAAACTGGAATTGCTGTAGATTCCATACCAATAGCCATTCCGCTAATTAATAGAGGAGCTGAACCACTAACAGCGCTTTTTGCAAGTGATTTAATTGGTTGCTTTGCAGTGTAATATTCTGTAACATTCCCAATGATCATTCCAGTAAGCATACCTAAAAATATCACGAAAAATGGATTTATAGTTTTTAAAAATGATAAGGATAAGATTAAAACGCCTATAAGTGTTAATCCATTTGCTATGTATGTTCCAAAATGCAGAGCTTTTGAAGGATCAATATCTTCTTTATTTTTTAAACTATAGTTAAAAATTAAAATTCCTATTATTGCAGATAATATTCCTATTGAAGCAACTAAAAATGGAAATATTCCTCCTTTTTCATTAAAGACTAATATTCCTAAAGCGGAAGCAGAAAAAATAGATCCTACAAAAGATTCATATAAATCTGCTCCCATTCCAGCAACATCACCGACATTATCACCGACATTATCAGCTATAACAGCAGGATTACGTGGGTCATCTTCAGGGATGCCTGCTTCAGTTTTACCAACCAAATCCGCTCCAACATCTGCGGCTTTGGTGAAAATTCCTCCCCCAACTCTTGCAAACAATGCAACTAAAGAAGCTCCCATGGCATAACCACTCATTGCTATAGTGTCTCCATTGGTTAAATAATATATTAAACCTAACCCAAATAGTCCAAGAGAGGCTACAGTCATACCCATTACAGCACCGCCATTAAAAGCTATTTTCAATCCCTTGCTTATAGAATCAATTGCACCCTGAGCAGTTCTTGTATTAGTTTTTGTGGCAATACTCATACCAAAAAAACCTGCAGCTACAGATAATGTAGATCCAAGAAAAAATGATAACGCCATTTCCCAACTATTAGAAAAACCTAATAAAATAAAAATAATAAGAACAATAATATACAATATTTTATACTCTGAAATTAAAAAAGCTTTTGCTCCTGTTTGTATGGCTCCAGATATTTTTTGCATTTTCTCATTACCTGGAGAATTTTCCAATACTTTAAAAGTAAGAAATACTGTAAAAATAATACCAAATAAACCAAATATAATTCCACTTAAATTCAGAATTTGCATCTAAACCCACCCCTTTGCATTATTTTAATTTTATTATATCATAAATATTTATATGTTGACAAAAACATTTTTCTAAAATTTAGAGTAAATCATTTTTTGCTAAAGAAATAGTATAAGAACATATTTGAAAAAATTCGGTCAAAAAGACCGAATTTAAATATATTTTTATAATAGTTTTTTAATTTCATTTATTATTTTCTCTATAGCTTTTATTTTTTCTTTATCAAATTCTTCTAAAGCTTTTTTATATTCATTTTGCCAATAATCTAAACCTCTTTTTATAATAGCTTGAGTATCTCGTAACGCGGAATTGTCATCATCGATAAAAAGCATTCTTTTAATAGAAATTGGAAGCTCTATTAAGATTCTACCTTTAATATTTTTTAATTCAATATTTTCTTTTTTAAAAGAAAAATTATTTTTAAAAAATACTTTTGTATTATATACTTTTAAAATTTTCTTATTGATAGGTGAAATATGGAATTTTTCAATATTTTTCATACAGTTATAGCAATATCCCACTTGCTTTTCAATGCCATCATAATCAAAGATTTGAATAATTTCAGCATTATTTTTTTTGCATAAATCACATTTCATTGTCTTCATCTCCAGCTAAATATTTATTATTGAATTTATTCATAGCTTCTGTTATTTTTCCTTTTATAATTAAGTCAATAGCAGGAGTAATTTTATCTATTACTTTATTAATTTTATAATATTCTTCATTTGAAAATTCACTTAAGACATAATCAGCGAGATCCATATGTTCCGGTTTAGGACCAATACCAACTCTGATTCTTGGAAAATCTGTACTTTGCAAAATAGATATTATAGATTTTAAACCATTGTGCCCACCTGCAGAACCATTTGGTCTTATTCTTATTTTTCCAAGCTCCAAAGCTACGTCATCATATATAACTATAATATCTTCAGGATTAAAATTATAATTTTTCAATTCAAAAAAAATCTTACCACTTAAATTCATATAAGTTAGGGGTTTTATTAACAAAATTTCATTGTTATAATATCCTTCAAATGTTCTTTTTTCTATTTTTTTAAAGTTATTTTTATTTAATTCATAATATCTGTCAATAACCAAAAACCCCACGTTATGTTTTGTAAAAACATAACGTGGGCCAGGATTTCCTAATCCAATTATTATTTTCATAGATTAAGCTTCTTCTCCCTCTTCTTCGGCTTCTTCTGTTGTTTCTTCAATTACAGAACCTGCTCTATGGATAGAAACTACAATTTCTTCAGGATCTAATAAAACATCAATAGATTCTGGGATATTTAAATCTTTTACTGTTAAATGTTCATTTACATCTAAGTTTGTAATATCAACAACAAATTTTTCTACAATATCTTTTGGTAATATCTCAACAGGTAATTCATGATGAACGATGTCTAACATACCGCCTCTTGATAAACCTTTAGCTTCACCTGTATATTCTATAGGAATGTTAAGGTGCATTTTATGACCTTCTGCAGGTACATAAAAATCTGCATGTATAGGTTTATCAGATACTTTATGTCTTTGAATAGTTTTTAAGAAAGCGGTAACTTTTGATGTTTCGCCGGTAGAATTTTCAATATTTAATTGAATAGGTGTTGTTTCTTCAATCTTTTCGATCATTAACAAAACATCAACAACAGGAACTTTTAAATGAATATTTCCTTCTAAACCAGGTCCGTAAACTACAGCTGGGATAAAACCTTCTTTCTTTACATGATTTGCTTTCTCGCCTTCTTTTCTTTCAATAGCGTTTAGTTGATATACTTTTGCCATTTGAATCCCTCCTATATAAATAAATTATTTTTATTTGAATAGTATGCTCACAGACAAGTTATTTTTAATTCTTGCAACTGTTTCTCCTAATAATGATGCAACAGATAATACATGAAATTTATCTGGCAAATCATTATGATATATTGTATCTGTAACATATATTTTTTCAATTACTGAATTTTGTAACTTTTCTTTTGCATTTTTGGAAAGAACGCCATGAGTTGCGCAAGCAATAACTTTTTTAGCGCCCTTCTTCTTTAGCATTTCGGCAGCTCCAACGAGTGAACCACCAGTATCAATTATATCGTCAAAAATAATTGCAGTTTTTTCTTCGACATCACCAATTATATTTACTATTTCAGCAACATTATCTTTTGGTCTTCTTTTATCAAGAATTGCTAAAGGTAAATTTAATTTTTCTGCTAATTTTCTAGCTCGTTTAACCCCACCAACATCTGGAGAAACAACAACAGAATCTTTATCATTAAAATCATCGCATTCATTTTTAAAATAGTTAACAAAAACAGGGAATCCCATTAAATTATCAACAGGAATATCGAAGAAACCTTGTATTTGTTCTGCATGTAAATCGATTGTAACAATTCTTGTTGCGCCAGCAACAGTTAATAGATTTGCAACCAATTTAGCTGAAATAGGATCTCTTCCTCTAGCTTTTCTATCTTGTCTAGCATATCCAAAGTAGGGTATAACTACAGCAATAGTTTTTGCAGATGCTCTTTTTAAAGCGTCTATCATAATTAATAATTCCATTAAGTTGTCATTTACAGGATATGATGTAGATTGTATAACAAAGGTATCAATTCCTCTAACTGTTTCACCTATTCTTAAATTAACTTCTCCATCAGCAAATCTTTTTAATTCAATTTCACTTAATCTAACTCCTAAATATTGAACAATCTTTTCTGATAATGATTGATTCGAACTACCTGAAAAAATTTTAATTTCGTGGGCCATTGAAAAAGGCATTTTTTTACTCTCCTTTCTCCCTCTTTTTAAATACCCAATTTTCTTTGTTTATTTGTTTAGCTCTACCTAAAGCTAAAGCACCTTTTGGGATATTTTCTGTAATTGTTGAACCTGCACCAATTAAAACATCATTTTCTATAGTTAAAGGAGCAACTAAAGCTGAGTTGCTTCCTACAAAAACTCTATCTCCAATAACTGTTTTATGTTTGTTCTTTCCATCATAATTACATGTTATTGTTCCTGCACCTATATTGACATTTTCTCCTATTGTTGCATCTCCTATATAAGTTAAATGCTGAGCCTTTGTATTTTTGTTGACAATGGTTTTTTTAGTTTCTACAAAATTCCCAATTTTAACATTATCTTTTAAAATAGTTCCAGTTCTTAATCTTGAATATGGCCCAACGGAAACATTGTTTTCTATAACAGCGTCTTCGCATTCTGAACGTAGTATTTTAACATTGTTTCCAATTTTACAATTAATTAATCTTGTCATAGGTCCAATCTCACAATCTTCACCTATTATAGTATCTCCAAAAATAAATGTCATTGGGTGTATTATTGTGTCTTGCCCTATTTTTGCTTCAGGAGAAATATAAGTAGTATCAGGATCAATTATTGTAACACCATCTAACATCAATTGTTTTAAAGTTCTATTTTTCATTATTTTTTCAGCTTCAGCTAATTGAATTCTATTATTTATTCCCAATATTTCGGAAAAATCGTTTAAGATATAAGTTTCTATATTATTTAAATGTTTTGGAACATCAGTTAAGTAATATTCACCTTGATTGTTGTTAGGTTTTATTTTTGATAATCCTTTTAATAATTTGTCACCTTTATATATAACAAAACCAGAATTTATTTCTTTTATCTTTTTTTGTTCTATAGAGCAATCAGCTTCTTCAACAATATCGATTAATTTATTATTTTCATCTTTTATAATCCTTCCATAACCTGTGGGATCATCTAATATAGCTGTTAATATTGTTGCATCAGCATTAGATGATATGTGTTTATTTATCAAATTTTTTAATGTTTTGTCAGTAATTAAAGGAGCATCTCCATATAATATTAAAATATTTTCATTATTTATAAAATCTTTTGCAGCCATAACAGCATGGCCAGTACCTAATTGTTTATCTTGATAAAAAATTTCTACATTTTCTGGAAGAATTTCTTTAACTAATTCACTTTTATATCCTAGAACGACACCAATTTTAGAAGGATTAAGCTTATTTGCAGTGTTAATAACCCAATTAATTAATTCCTTACCCATTATTTTATGCATTACTTTTGGATATTTTGATTTCATTCTTTTACCCAAGCCTGCAGCTAAAATCAAAACTCTCATAGTGCACCCCCGATATTCTTTTTCATATATATTTTAACATTATTTTCATTAATTAAAATTAAGATATTATCACAATTTCTTCAAAGCTTGTGTAATAATATTCTCTAATGATAAATTATCTATGTCCATATTTTTTAATATGTTAAAAATTTTATTTCTTTCAAATCCAAGAGCTTCAAGAGCGTCTAAAGCATCATTTAGTTTGTTACTATTTCCAGAAGAAATAAATGAATCAAATCTATTTTTTAATTCATTAGCAATTCTTTCAGCAGTTTTTTTACCAACTCCAGGTAATTTAGATAAGCCATTTATATCATTAGATGAAATCATAGCAGCTATATTCTCAGCGTCAGTACTTTGTAGGATTTTTATAGCACTTTTTGCACCTAATTTTGAAACTTTTTTTAGATTAATAAACATAGATCTTTCAAGATCATCATAAAATATATATAATGAAATATTTCTTTCATTTACGTCTAAAAAAGAATCAAATATATATTCTTCTTTTTCTTTGCAATTTTTTAAAATTCGATAAGTGGGTAAACTTTCAAAGAAGAAATTACCCACCTGAATTATCATTTCAGTAGTATTTAATTTGTTTATTAATCCTTTTATTTTTCGTATCATCAAATTTCCTCCAGATTAAGTATATAACCGCGTATTTTTCCTACTAAATATAAAGAACCTGTTACAAAGTAATAATCATATGGAACAGATAATAATCTATTAAAAGCTTCAATAGGATTTTGAATAAAAACAACATTATTAGTATAATTTTTAAATAAGTTATATACATTTTCTGGATTAGAGGAGCGTTTGTTAGGTACTTGAGTAACAATTAAGTAATCAAATTCATTAGCCATAATTTTAACCATTCCTTCAATATCTTTGTCATCTAAAATACCAATTAGTGCAGCCTTTTTAAAATTTTTAATATATGTTTTAATTGAATTTTTCAAAGCCAAAGCTCCAGAAATGTTATGAGCTCCCTCCAAAATAACATTCTTATTTTGATATTCAATTTGTTCAAAACGTCCTTCCCATATGAAATTTTTTAAAGCTTTTTTAGTTTTTTCAATATCAAGTTTTTGATTTTTCTTTTCAAAATAACTTTCTACAGCCATAATGGCTGTAGAAATATTATATGGTTGATATGCTCCATTAGCCTTGTAAACAATATTTTCAACTTTATTATAAACACTAGAATAATTTATTGAGTTCCAATTTAATGAAAAAGCAGGATTATGAAAATTGAAATCTTTACCAAATTCATAAATATTATTAATTCCTACCTCCTGAGCTCTTTCAAAGATAATTTTTTTAGAAGATTCATTTATTTTCCCTAAAACCACATTATTATCTTTTTTTATTATTCCTGCTTTTTCAAAAGCTATATCTTCTAAAGAATTTCCTAATAAATTAACATGATCATATTGAACTGTAGTAATAACAGATACATCTGAAAGTGCAACATTTGTTGCATCTAATCTTCCACCTAATCCAACTTCTAACACTGCGATATCAATATTATTTTTTGAGAAATATTTTAAAGCTAAAGCTGTAATTATTTCAAAAAATGATGGAGATAATTCTTCTTTTACAGTGTCCATTTTTTCAATTGGAATAATCATATCATTCAAAGTTTCAACAAATTCATTATCTTTTATAGGGATTCCATTTATTTTTATTCTTTCAGATATATGTGTTAAATGTGGAGAAGTAAATAATCCAACTTTTAATCCATGGGCTTTTAATATATCATGTATGGCACGAGAAGTGCTTCCTTTTCCATTAGTTCCTGTTATGTGAATAACGGGAAAATCCTTTTGAGGATTTCCCAATAATTCACATAATTTATTTATTCGTTCTAATCCATATTTTATCCTTGTTCCACCACGTCTGTCATATATATAATTAACAGCTTCTCTTAAATTAGAAATCATACTAATTTAACTCCTCTAATAATTTTTCTAATTTTTCAATCTGTTTTTTCACAAAAGTATGTTTTTCTTTAACCTCTTCAATAACCTCTTCAGGAGCTTTTGCCATAAAGTTAGTGTTATTTATTTTTTTATCATATTTTATAAATTCTTTTTCAAGTTTTTCTTTCTTTTTATTTAATCGCACTTTTTCTGCTTCAATATCAATCAATTCTCCTAATTTTACATAGGCTTCAATTGAATCATCAACATATGAAGTAGCTGATTTGTCAGGTTTTGAATCAACTTTGTTTAATTCTGTAACAAAAGCTAATTCTTTAATTAGCAATTGGTTTCTTTTAATCCAACTATCATCTTTTAATGCTTTATAAGCAATTTCAACTTTTTTGATTTGAGGTATATTTATTTCTGCTTTAACATTTCTAATTCCTTTTATAAATGCTTTGATCTTTTCAAATTCTTCTTCTTCATTTTCAAAAGCATATTTTTCAATATATTCAGGCCATTTTGCTGTTATTAAATATTTTTCCTCTGTAATACGTGGTAAATTTTGCCATAATTCTTCGGTTAAGAATGGCATAAATGGGTGTAATAATCTTAAAGAAGAATCTAAAACTCTGACTAAAACATTTTGAGCTACTTTTTTATTTTTTGATTTTAATCTATTTTTTACAGCTTCTATATACCAATCACAATATTCATTCCAGAAGAAATCATATAATGCCCTAGCTGCTATGTTAAATTCGTATTTTTTAAGAGAATTAGTAACTATATTTATAGTTTTATTTAGTTTAGAGAACATCCATTTATCTTCTAACTCCAACATTTCAGGTGAAAGTTCTATTTTCTCAAAATCATCCATATTCAGTAATACAAATCTCGTAGCATTCCAAATTTTGTTAGCAAATTTAGAATATGATTCAAATGCTTGAGGATCTAATTTAATATCCCGTCCTTGAGCTGCCAATATTGCTAATGTAAATCTCATAGGGTCAGCACCAAATTTTTCTATGATTTCTAGTGGGTCAATACCATTACCTAATGATTTTGACATCTTTCTTCCATGTTTGTCTCTAACTAACTGATGAATATATACATCAGAGAATGGTTTTTCATTCATGAACTTTTCGCCCATAACTATCATTCTAGCTACCCAGAAGAATATTATATCAAATCCAGTTACAAGTAAATCAGTTGGATAATATTTTTTTAAATCATCAGTTTGATTGGGCCATCCTAACGTTGAAAATGGCCATAGTGCAGAACTAAACCAAGTATCTAAAACATCTTCGTCTTGATGTATGTTTTTAGAACCACATTTTTGGCATGTGCTGATATCTTCTTCAGAAACATTAATATGATCACAATCATCACAATACCATACCGGTATTCTATGTCCCCACCATAATTGTCTAGAAATACACCAATCTCTTATTTCATTCATCCAATTTAGATATACTTTTTTCCATCTTCCGGGATAAAACTTTATATCAGCTTTTTCAACAGCATCAATTGCTTTTTCTGCTAATGGTTTCATTTTTACAAACCATTGATCTAATAAAAAGGGTTCTACAACAGTATTGCACCTATAACAATGTCCTACAGAATGTTTCATTTCTTCTATTTTTATTAAGAAGCCTTCTTTTTCTAAATCTTCAACAACAGCCTTTCTTGCTTCTTTTCTATCTAAACCAGCATATTTACCGCCGTTTTCATTTATTTTTGCAAATTCATCCATTATTTGAACTGTTTCTAAATTGTGTCTTTGCCCCATTAGATAATCATTTGGGTCATGAGCAGGAGTAACTTTTAAAGCACCTGTTCCAAATGATGGATCAACATACTTATCAGCAATTATAGGGATTTCCCTACCTACTAATGGTAATATAGCAGTTTTACCGACATAATCTTTATATCTTTCATCAGACGGATGGACAGCAATTGCAGTATCCCCTAACATTGTTTCAGGCCTTGTTGTTGCTATTATTATATAATTATCTTCACCTTTTATAGGATATTTAATATGGTAAAATGCTCCATCTTCATCTTTATGTTCAACTTCTTCATCTGATAAAACTGTTCCACAGCTTGGACACCAATTTACAATGTATTTTCCTTTATAGATTAAACCTTCGTTATATAGTTCAACAAAAACTTTTCTAACAGCTTTATTTAATCCATCATCTAATGTAAATCTTTCCCTTGACCAATCAACAGAAGCACCAATAGCCATTATTTGTTTTTTTATATGATCTCTATATTCATTTGCCCATTTCCAAACTCTTTCTATAAATTCATCTCTTCCATATTCCTCTTTCCTTTTTCCTTCACTTTTTATTAAGAACTTTTCAACAACATGTTGAGTCGCAATACCTGCATGATCTTCACCAGGTAGCCATAATGTATCTTTCCCTTGCATTCTATTAAAACGAGTTACTATATCCTGCAAAGATATATTTAATGCGTGTCCCATGTGTATTTTTCCTGTTATATTTGGTGGAGGTATAACCATTGAAAATTTCCCATTTCCTTCTCCCTTTGCTTTAAACAATTCATTATCAATCCAAAATTTATACCATTTTGTTTCAATTTCGTTTGGTGTATATCTTTTACCAATATCCATGCTTTTACCTCCTAAACGATTATTGTTTATACAATTATACTTTAATGATGTTAATAATTCAAGGGATATTTTGATAATTTTATAGAAAAATAAATGGGGGTGATATTATTAATGATAAAATAACAGTGAAACAAATATTAATATTAATATTAGCAGCTATATTGACAACAATATTAATTCTATCATTTATATATATTTTTTATTTAAAAGATTTATTTAAAATAAATCTTAATGACGAAGAGTGTATAAATATTATAAAAAATAGTTCTTTTTATGGGTATCCAGATAAGAAAATAGGTCCATATTTCGAAAAATTTTTTTCAAATACAAAATGGTATTGTTCAAGATATTTAAATAAAATAAATGTTATATTTGAAGGTGATGCTTATTATTTTGGAAAATATGCAAGATTTAAAATTATTTTTGATGTAAAAAAGACAATTAAAACAGAAACTATTCAACCTATAGAATATACAGCAGATGGAGAAAAAATACTTTATACAGATTTTCTTAATTTGATAAATATGATATTTAGGTAGGTGACTATATGTGATTGAATTAGAAAATTTAAAAGAATTGAAAAAAGTTGCAATTGAGTATTTAAATGAAAAAAAAGATAAATTAGCTGATGAATATGATCATTTAATATTTTTTTCTATTTTTGATGTCAATAACAAGTTTCCAAGTTTAAATATCTTTTATAATAATGAAGGAAGATCTTTTTTATCCTTATTACCTGGAAAACCATCAAAATATATGAGTACATTATATCCACAAAAAATTTATAATAAAGATATAGACTTTTTAAAAAATGAATATCTCAATTTGGCAAAAAAATATAACAAAAAATTGAATGTTAATATAAATATGGGGATATGTCAATCTCCATTTGTAATACCTAGCTATTATATTAATGGAAATGAAAGTTTAATAAAAAGGTATATATTATCAGAAAAGATAAAAGGTATTAAATATATTTCTTTGTATAAAGAGATTGATGAAAAATTATTAGATTTTATTTTAGATTCATACAATTCATGGTATTATGAAGGGATATTTTTATATTATACATCTAATGAAATCCATTTAGTTTTTGAAATTCCAGAAAAATATGAAAATAAATCGTTGATAATTGAATTGGGAAAATTGGCAAAAACATATATTATGAAAAATAATGTATTCTTACTTGATTCCTATAAAATTCCGGATATGAATATAAAATTTCCTGTTTTGATGGTTTTAAAATCTAAGGTATGGGATCTAAAAGAATTTAATATTCAAGAGGTTTATGATGAGATATTGAATAAAATTAATGAATCTTATCTTTGTATAACAAATGTATTTAAATAATATTTGAGGCACCTTTAGGTGCCTCAAATATTATTTGGATAAAGCTTCTTTAGCTATATTTACATATTCTTTGAAAGCTTCATAATCATTTACTGCGAGTTCTGATAACATTTTTCTGTTAATAGTTATACCTGCAATTTTTAAACCGTGAATTAAATCGTTATATTTTAAGCCTTCGTTTCTAGCAGCAGCGTTTATTCTTGTTATCCAAAGTCTTCTGAAATCTCTTTTCTTTTGTTTTCTACCAGCATAAGCATATTTTCCTGATCTAAAAAATTGTTGTTTAGCTAATACATATCTTCTGCTAAGTGCACCTCTGTATCCTTTAGCAGCTTTTAAATATTTTTTTCTTTTTTTTCTAGCATGAACAGCTCTTTTTACTCTCATTTATAGACTCTCCTTTCAATTATTTATTATTTATTATTTCAATCCGAGTAATCTTTCTACTTTTTCGTTTAATCCTGTTGGAATATCTTTGTATTGATGTAATCTCTTCATTCTTTTTTTACCTCTTATTCTTGTGTTATGTCCAACATTTGATCTTCTCATTCTAATTTTTCCAGAACCTGTTACTTTGAATCTTTTAGCTGATGCAGAATGTCTTTTAGTCTTCATAATTAGTCCTCCTTTGAATTATTTTTTATTTTTTGGTGATAAAATCATATCCATGTCTCTTCCAGCCATTTTAGGTGCTCTTGTTACTTCAGCAATATCTTCAACGCTTTTAATAACCTTATTTAATATTTCCTTTCCTTTATCAGTAAACATTATATCTCTCCCTAAAAACATTACAACCACTCTTACTTTATTCCCATCTTCAAGGAAAGATTTAATTCTTCTAACTTTGGTATTGAAATCATGTTCATCGATTCTTAATCTGAATTTCATTTCTTTCAATACTTGTTTTTTTTGCTTTTTCTTAGCTTCCTTTTCTCTTTTTTCTTTTTCATACTTATATTTTCCATAATCCATGATTTTTGCAACTGGTGGATTAGAATTTGGAGCAACTAATACTAAATCGAGTCCTTCTTGATGAGCAAGTTGTAATGCTTTTTTTGTTTCCATTACTCCTAATTGTTCACCTGTGTTGCTAACCACTCTGACTTCTTTAGTTTTAATCTCCTCGTTTCTTAAGGTTGTATCTTTCGATTTCTTAATACTTATCCCTCCTATTCTTTCACTAAACAGTGATAAAAATAATTATATAAACAAAATGGGTGGAATACACTCCACCCATATATTTCCCTTATAAATATTACCCCTGACGGCTTATTACCCGAGGTGGGAAGCTACTGGGTGGCTTCCGCTTTACTCTTGTTGCATTAATATCTTTTCATAATGGTGGGCCATGCGGGATTCGAACCCACGGCCTACTGATTAAGAGTCAGCCGCTCTACCAGCTGAGCTAATGGCCCACTTACAAGAAAAAATGGCACGCCCGGAGGGACTTGAACCCCCAGCCTGCGATTTTGGAGACCGCCGCTCTACCAATTGAGCTACAGGCGTGTATCTATTTAACTTTGGCTGGGAGGGGAGGATTCGAACCTCCATAAGCGGATCCAGAGTCCGCTGTCCTGCCATTAGACGACCTCCCAAGACAAATAGTATTATAACATGAAAAATTCAATTAGTCAACGACTTTTCTTTTCAATAATGAAATATTTTTTCTAATTTTATATTATTTTTTAATGAACAGTAGTATAATTTCAGTTTCTCTGAGAAAACTATATTTTTTTTCTTTAATTCACTTTCACCTAGCAATATAAAATTATCAAAGGATCCTTTGTAACTTATTTGATTATTATGAATGTGTAGAACATTAGGTTTAAAAGTAATTAATTCATCTATCCAATGTGTTATGACAATAATTGTTTTTTCTATTTTTTGTAACTTTTTTATGATATTCCAAATTTTTTTTCGTCCATCATAATCTAAACCTACAGTAGGTTCGTCAAATATAATATACTTTGGATCATAAGATAATACAGAGGCTATAGCAACTCTGCGCATTTCTCCACCAGATAAAGAAAAAGGATTTCTATTTAAAAAACTTTTATTTAAACCAACTAAATTCAAAATATTAAAGAGATCATTTTGAGTTATATTTTTATTAAAATTTTTAGGAGCATAAGTAATTTCTTCCAGAACAGTTGGGAGAAAAAATTGATTTTCAGGATATTGAAAGACCATGCCAACTTTTTCTCTAACCATTTTTATATTGTTTTTTTGATTTTTAGTAGAGATACCATCTACAATTACATTTCCTTTTTTAGGAATAAGCAAACCGTTTAAAGTTTGGACAAGTGTTGTTTTTCCAGATCCTGTTTTTCCTAAAATAACCCACATTGAGTTTTCTTCAATTTTCCATGATATATTTTGTAAAGCTATTGATTCAAAAGGGGTTCCTTCAGCATAAATATATGAAATATCATTTATTTCTATAGGCATATATTTCTCTCCAAATTCTCTAATGATTTACCAGTATATTTTTTTACAATTTTTTCAAAAGGAATTTCGACATTAAATTTTTTATTTTCTGACCATTCATAAAATTTTTCTTTATCATCATAAAATACAATTTTTCCATTATCTAATGCCAATATTTTATCAACAAATCTTAAATCATTTGCATGATGAGAAGCTATTATAATAGTTTTACCAATATTAATAAGATTTTTAATAACTTTGTATATTTCTTCTCTTCCTTCTGGATCGAGCATTGTTGTGGGTTCGTCCATAAGGATGAAGTCTGGTTGCATTGCAAGCATAGAAGCTATAGCTAATCTCTGTTTTTGACCGCCAGATAAAGTATTTGGATCTTTTTTTTCTAAGCCAATTAAGTCGGTAACATTTAAAGCCCAATTTATTCTTCTTTTCATTTCATTTCTGTCTAATCCGAGATTTTCTAATCCAAATGCAATATCTTCTTCTACTGTAACGCCAACAATTTGATTTTCTGGATTTTGAAATATATAGCCAACATGTTTTTTTAGAAACAATAGAGATTTTTCATTTTTAAAATCAATTAAATCATTATATAAATAAATTTGACCATTTTTAGGAGTTAAAATACCACATAATAATCTTAATAATGTTGATTTTCCACTTCCATTAGAACCAACCAAACCGATTGGTATGTTTTTTTTAAAAGATAAGCTAATATTATTAAAAATATTTTTATTATTATAATCAAAAAAAATATTTTTTGCTTCTAACATTATTCTTTCACCGACTTATAAATACGTATACCGCCTTTTTTAGCTACTTCAGAAACATTTCCAAATATTTTTTTCATATAATCTTTAATTCTACTTCCCCCTTTGTTATGAAAGGCTACTAATTGTAAAGACCCTTCGCTATTTAAATGTTCAAATGCACCTTCTATTAGATTCATCCATACTTTTTTTCCAGCAACAATAGGTGGATTTGAAATAATTTGATCGAACTTTTCATTTTTCCATGGTTCAAACAAATATCCTTGTCTAATATCGGCAAAAATGTTATTGTCTTTTGCATTTATTTTAGAAAATTCTACAGCTCTATTATTTATATCGCTCATGTATATATCTATATGAGGATATTCTTTTTTTAAGGTTATACCAATAACACCATAACCACAACCAATATCTAATATTTTTTTACCATTAATTTCTACATGTTCTATCAAAATTTGGGTGGCTTTATCTATTTCTTTTTTTCCGTATACACCTGAAGGTGCTTTGAATAGAAAAGTATGCCCGTTTTTAAGATTAAGAGTCAACTGCCTTACTGTTAATTCGGATTCAGGATTTTCTATATAATAATGTTGAAATTTTTTCATTTTTTTCTTTTCTTTTTTCTTTTCTTTTTTTTCTTTTTTGTATAGGATAATTATCTCTTCTGGAGTTAAATCTTGTAAATCCTCAGGACCAAAAATTTTTTCATTTTTTTCTCTCATTTTATTCCTCCTGTTTAATCAAATCATTTAAAGTCAATAATACACCAAAATTATAGTTATTTTTAAATTGATATAATGTTAAGCCATTAGGAAAACTAATATAATTGGTTCCGAAATTGAAAAAAATATTTATTTTATTATTATTATTTATAGGGAATTCATAGTTTAAACCCAATGTAATCATTGGTGAATCATCGAAATTTGCCATAAATGAGGGTAATTTAGTGATAATATCAGATGATTTTACCCAATTACCAACTTTTAAGTATAATGAAAAATAAAATCTAAGATTATTAATATTTGAGGATATTCCTGTAAAAAATCCGTTATTTCCAATATTTGATGTTGTTGAATCTGAGGAAGCATTTAATTCGTTAAAAGAATTCCATAAACCAGAATAAATTTCTATTTTATTAAGGTTAATTCCAATACTTGCTGATATATAATTATTCAATTGAGGGTTGTTCAAATTGAAATCAGTAGTTAAGTTGTAATTTATATAAGTCTCATTTTTATTATAAGATAGTCCAAAAGTTGGATAACCGGCTTTTAAAGTTATGTTATTTAAAGGAGTCTCTAAAAATATTCCATCTGAGTAAATCCCAAGATTGATAGAAAAATAAGACATGGTTATTAATAAAAAAAGTGATAATAACATTTTTTTTTGCATAAAAATCCCCCTTAAATTAAAGATGGCTGGGCACCCCCGCGGCACACAGGAAGTACCGCTTATGGCTGCTCCCTTCCGGGCCTGACCAGGTTCGCGGGTTCCCGTTGCGCGGGACCCAGCCATTAGTAGGTCCCTAGAACCAAGGATATTATAATAGAAAAATGTTACATAATCCATAAATATTTATTAATTTCCCAATCAGTTACATTAATAGAATATTCTTTCCATTCATTTTCTTTTAATTTTATATATTTATCGAAAATATGTTTTCCAAGGACTTCTTTTAAAAGATCGTCTTTTTTTAGCTCTTCTATAGCTTCTTTCAAATTTGTTGGTAGATGATCTATCCCAACTTTATCTCTTTCTTCTGGAGACATATTATATATATTTGAAATTACAGGTTTTGGTGGTTCTATTTTATTTTCTATGCCTTCTAAACCAGCTGCGAATAAAGAAGCTAATAATAGATAAGGATTTGCTGTTGGGTCAGGACTTCTTACTTCGATTCTAGTACCTTTTCCTCGAGAAGCGGGAACTCTTATTAATGCGCTTCTATTACTTGGAGACCAAGCTATATTTACAGGTGCTTCATAACCAGGAACTAATCTTTTATAACTATTAATAGTTGGATTTGCAATAGCAGTTATTGCTTTGATATGTTTTAAAACACCACCAACAAAATATTTTAAAGTATCGCTTAATTCGAATTCTTTGGTGTTATCATAAAAAGCATTTTTCCCATCTTTAAATAAACTTAAATGAGTATGCATTCCAGAACCATTTTCTCCAAAGAAAGGTTTGGGCATAAAAGTAGCATGTAATCCTCTTAATAGAGCTATTGTTTTTACAACTAATTTAAATGTTTGTATATTATCTGCAGTTTTTAATGCTTCATCGTAAGTAAAGTCTATTTCATGTTGTGATGGAGCAACTTCGTGATGAGAAGCTTCAACGTTTATTCCCATGTCTTCTAAAGCGAGAACTATATCTTTTCTTGTTTCTTCACCTTGATCAATAGGTAATAGGTCAAAATATCCGCCATGATCTAAAAAAGCTAAAATAGGTTTATGAGTTTTTTCGTCTTTAGGTAACAAGAAAAATTCTGGTTCTGGTCCAACATAAGCAGAAAACCCTTTTTCTTTTAATTTATTAAGAACAAGTTTTAATCTATATCTTGGATCTCCTTCAAATGGCAGTCCATTTGAATTATAAACGTCACATATTATTCTTGCAGATTTATAACCTTTATCAGTCCAGGGATAAATTGCAAATGTTGAAGGATCAGGCTTTAAATACATATCAGATTCTTCAATTCTAACAAATCCCTCAATAGAAGAACCATCAAACATTGTTCCGTTTTCAAATGAGTTTCTTAATTCATCCCATGGGATTTCCACATTTTTTAATAGCCCGTTAATATCAGTGATTTGTAATCTAATGAATTTAATTTTTTCACTTTCAACCAATTTCAAAATTTCTTCCCTCTCCACAAAATCACCCCCTATAAAAATATAGAGAAATTATATCATAAACTTAGAAAAAAAAGCAAATTTTACTTTAATGAGTATTAATAACTGTTAATTGACTTTAAAAAAGGATATTATAGAGTTTAATTTTTCCGAACTAGCTTGTAATTTTTCTGATTGTTTAATCAAAATGTTTATAACTTCTGTTTCATTATTTATAACTTCCGAAAACTCTAATATCTCATTTTTAGATTCATTTAAGAAAGAATTAATTTCATTCTTACTTTTATCAAATGATTTTAAAATATTATCTTGTTCTTCAATAATGTTTTTTAAAATATCAAAAACTTTATCTAATTCAATAGTTAAATTGCTAATGGTTTCCATGTCATTTTCGAATTTGTCCATAATGGAATCAAGATTGTTTATATTTTCTTTTGATGAGTTAACTTCATTAAGTAATAGTTTCATATCATTACCAATTAATTTAATTTGATTTGATATGTCTTCAGCTATATTATTCGTTTCAATTGATAAACTTCTTATTTCATCAGCAACAACTGCAAAACCTTTACCAGCTTCACCAGCTCTAGCTGCTTCAATTGCCGCATTTAGAGCTAAAAGATTTGTTTGTTTTGCAATATTAGTTATTTTTTCTACAAATTCAAAAACATTTCCCACCTTTTTATTAAATTCTTCAAAACTAGAAGCTAAATTCATGATAAGTTCATTTATTAATTCTGTTGTATCTTTTGTGTCTTCAGTCATTTTTTTAGTTGTTAAATTGAATTCACTTAAATTATCAATAGTTTTTTCAATTGTAATTGATTCGGTTAAAATATTATTGCTATTTTCAAATAGTATAGATATATTTTTATCAATTGAATTTAAGAAGGTTTCAACATCTTCCATTAAATCTTTAACGCTTTTTACAACTTTTTCTATGGTGTTTTTAGTATTTTCTAATTTTTCAGAAGAGGTATCTATTTCTTTCGAAGCTATTTTTAAGCTATATATATTTTCATTTAAATCCTTAAACATAGAGATTAAAAAATCCAATGTTTCATGGATTTTATTCATCATAACTCCAATTTCATCAGTCTTATTTTTCTCTAATTTTACAATATCTTTTAAATTTCCTTGAGATATATTATTTAAATTTTTTGCAACAATATTTATGTCATTAGAAAATCTTTTTCCCATATAAATTGATATTATTATGGATATAATTATTATAGATAAAATTACAAAAACTATAACATTTATGACTTTGCTCATATCTATATTTAACTTTATATTAATAGGTTCTGTTTTAAATTCAGGTAGAGAAAAATTACTTTTTAAACTTATATTTAAATCTGTTTGTGTTTTTAATATAGGTTTTGATATTTGAATATACATTAAAGGAAATAGCTGTGATGTTGAATAAAAACTTCGAGTTTCTTTTTTTAATATAGTTTCAGTAATAAATTTACCAACGTTAGAAGGATTAAAATGCAAGCTTGAAACAGGAATATTACCAAATAATGCTTTTCCATCAGATGAATATATAACAATGTACGCATCTATCAAATTACCTATCTCAACTATATCATTATATCCAAATTCTTTTAATCCTACAAGAAGGCCAGAAATTTTCTGAGTTGATACGGGATCATATATAGGAGTCAAGACAAGAAAAAAAGGTTTATTATTGACGAAAACTATTTTGCTCAGTCCATAAGAAAGATTTTTAGATATTATTTGAATAGCATTCATTTTGACCAAATCATTAATATTTATATTTTTTAAATTATCTTTTCCAGGTACATAACTTTCTGCTTTTCTTTGTATTTTAAAATTTGTACCATTTATAGATACTTCAAAAGCATTTTTTTTAGTAAAAACTTTTGGATTAATTATCCATAACTGAATACCATCAAATTTTTGTAAATCTGTATAAGGTTGTAATAAACTATATCTTTCAATAATAGATATACTTTTTGAAGCGGTTTTTTCTTTTAAAGCTGAACTTCTGCTAATAGCATTTAAAAAATCTTCTAAAGTTTTAATATTTTCTTTTATTTTATTTTCAAATATAGAAAATAAAGTAGATAAGGTTTTATCATAATTGCCAATAAAAAAATCTTCAAATTTTTTATTGACAGAAGTTTTCATGTCTTTAATTTGTTTTGAAATATCTTCATTATATTCATTGATTTGTTTTTCTAGGATTTTATTATATTCATTAAATTGTTTTTTATAACTTTCCTGTATTATAGTAAATTGCTTTTTTACATTTTCTCTAATAGCATCTTCCTGATTTTTTATTGAATAATTAATAAAAGAAGTAACAACTAATAATGGAAGTATAGATAAAATGATTATAATAATACCAATTTTAAAACCAATGGAATTTAGAACACCAATTTTATCGTTTTTTGATTTTGGAAATCGCTGCTTTTGGCCATTTGTTTTAAATCTTTTCAAGTTTATCCCTCCAAATATTAATTTATAGTTGATATAATTATAACAAATAATTATATCAGAAAATATAACTAAATTATAAGCTTAAAATAAAAATTTTTAATATTAATTATATTTATTTATTTATAATAATGTATAAATACATTCTATTATAAATAAAACCTTATTTTGTTTTTTTATGAAAATTTTTAATGTATGTATATATTTATGGTATAATAAAATTACAAAAAATTTTATTATGAGGTGACTGATTATGAGTAATGGCGAATTTAAAAAAGAAAATAGATTAGAAATAAATATTGCTCATGAGAAAGAAGAAAATCAGAAAAAAATTAACTCAACACCAAAAGGAAAAAATAATGTAATGATATTTGTATTAATGCTGTTAAATTTAATCACTTTAATAGGAATAATATATTTTGGAGTTAATCAGTACTTCATGAACTTAAAATTAAAAGAAGACTTGAGAAATGTAAAAGAAAAAGTTAATAATTTGGAAGGGTTGAATTCGAATTTGGAAAAATTAAATGCAAATTTTCAAATTTTAGATATAGTAAACTCTAATACAAGGCAAATACCAGATATTCTAATAGGATTAGAAGAAAATAAAAGAATTTTAAAAAATTTGGATGTAAATGAACTTAATAAAATAATTGAAGAATTTAAAGGTAATGAAAGTATTAAAAACAATGACTATTTTGATTTTGATGAAGAATTTAAAACATTAGAGAATAATATTAAATTAGAATTTAATATGATCTTAGATGAAAAATTAAATAAGTTTTTTGAAAAAATACCAAATCAAACTAATGAAATAAATATTGAGGATTTAGATCTTAATAATTTAAACACTAAAATTGAAAATATGGAGAATGTTATAAATGAAATAAAAGGTGAAGTTTTTTATATAAGTCAAAATTTTAATAATGAAATTAAAAACTATACTGATATGAATAAAAAAATAAATGATATTTATTCAAATGGCATATCACTAAAAGTAATGATAAATAATATTTCTAAAGATATAGAAGGAAAATATTCATCTTTAGATGATGTAACAAAAGGAATAGAAAATAAGTTATTAAATTATAATGCTAAGTTTGTTGAAATTGAGAATAAAATTCAAAATATTAAAGTTAATTTTTCGAATTTAGAGAAATCACAAAATGAATATTATAAAAAGTTAGAATCTCTTATAATAAATAATGATACTTTAGATATGATAAAAAATTTAGATATGTATATTAATAAGGAGGAAGAATTTAAATTAATTGAAATGATTAATTTGTATAATGATATTGTTATAAAATACAATTCTTCTCCTTATAAGGATAAAGTTATAGAAGATAGTTTTAAAAATTTAACAAAAAAAGTATATGATAAATTTTTAAATATTATTAATAAAGAAACGGAATATTTAAAGAAAGCAAAATATAACTTAAATATTAAGAAAGATATTAGATACATTTCATATGTATTTTATGAATTGCCTAAAGTAGATATAAGTAAATACAATCAAATTGATATAGCACTAAAAAATCTTAAAAAAATTGAAAATATTAAGATTCAAGAATATAACAAATTAGCTATTTATTATATTAATAAGTATTTAGAATTATTTAGTAAAAAAAAGGTTTTTGAAGAAGAGATAATAAATAATTTTAAAACTAATATATTAGTAATAGAGCCTGATTTGTTAGAAGAAAAAAACAAAGAATTGTATTATAATATAATAAATAAAACAAAGGATATTCTAAAAGATAAATATGTATGGTAAATAAGTATTAATAGGGGTGAAAAATATGTCAATAAAGGGAACAAATACAGAAAAAAATTTATTAATAGCATTTATTGGTGAATCTCAAGTAAGGAATAGATATGATTTTTTTGCAGGCGTAGCTAAAAAAGAAGGGTATGTTAAAATTCAAAAAGTTTTTTTGGAATTATCCGAGAATGAAAGATCTCATGCCAAAAATTTTTTTAAATTTCTTGAAGGTGGAGATGTAGAAATTAAATCATATTTTCCAGCTGGTAAAATAGGAAATACTTTAGAAAATTTAAAAATGTCTATAGATGAAGAAATTCATGAGTATGAAACTTTATATCCTAAATTTGCTAAAATTGCTGAAAAAGAAGGTTTTAAAAATATATCTTTTCTTTTCAAATCAATAGCCATAGCAGAAAAACATCATGCTAAAATTTTAAAAGATCTACTCGAAGAGTTAGAAAAAGATACAATTTTTAAAAGTGAAGAAAAAGTTTTATGGAAATGTGAGAAGTGTGGATACATTATTGAAGGGTATGAACCACCAGAAAAATGTCCCGCTTGTAATCATTCCAAAGCATACTTTATAAAAATAGAAAAATAAAATCAACAATAGTCTTGAAAGATATAATTAATTCTTTAATAAAATAGAGGGCTTTATTGCCCTCTATTTTGTTTTGGCGTGCCCGACTGGATTTGAACCAGCAACCTTTGGATCCGCAGTCCAATGCTCTATCCAATTGAGCTACGGGCACTATTCAAATAGGTAAAAAAAATGGCGGAGAGGGTGGGATTTGAACCCACGGAGGGTAATAACCCTCACTTGCTTAGCAGGCAAGCGCCTTCGGCCACTCGGCCACCTCTCCGACGCGAAACAATTATAACATGAATATTATTCTTTGTCAATACTTTTTAGGTAAATTTTTGGGTCATATTCATTTAATTTTTTTTCAATTATTTTTAATAATTCATCGAAACCATTACTGATATCAACTTCTTCAGAATTCTTTTCATATCTTAATTTTATTTCTATTTTTCCCTCTTTCATTTTTTTACCTAAAATTATTTTTAAAGGTATTCCAATTAAATCTGAATCTTTAAATTTAAAACCAGGAGATGCATCTCTATCATCATATAATACATCATATTTATTTTTTAATATTTTATATAATTCTTCTGCTTTATTTGTCAATTCCTTTTGCTTCATTGAAACTGGTATAATTACTAGTTCAAAAGGCGCTATACTTCTAGGCCAAATTATTCCGTAATCATCATGTAATTGTTCGACAATAGCGCCTAAAGTTCTTGAAACACCCCAGCCATAACAACCCATGATGAATGGTTTTTGTTTTCCATCTTCTGCAGTGTAATATGCATTCAATTTTTCTGAATATTTTGTTCCTAATTTAAATACTTGTCCAACTTCAATACCTTTGATTTCCTTTAAAGGTTTTCCGCATTTTGGGCATGGTTCGCCGCTTGTAACCATTCTAATATCAACAAAAGAATCCACTTTAAAATCTTTGTCTATATTTACGTTTATATAATGTGTATCTTTTTCCATACCACCAACAATAAAGTTTTTCATATTTTTTACACTATAATCGGCAATTATTTTTACATTTTTAATACCTACAGGGCCAATAAAACCAATTTCTACACCAAATTCGCTTTTAATTTCTTCAGGTTCTCCCATTGTTAAAGTTTGATCTTCGAAATATGCTCTAAGCTTTGACGTATTTAATTCGTAATCTCCACGAATTAAAGCTAATATCCATCCTTCTCTTCCTTTGAAGAGTAGAGATTTTATAATTTTACTCTTATCAACGTTTAAAAAAGTAGCAACATCTTCAATTGTTTTTACGTTTGGAGTAACGACCTTTTCAATTTGTTTTTCATTTTCTTTTGATTCTTCAAAAAGAACATTTGATATAGCTTTTTCATCAGTAGCAGAATATCCACAATCACAGTAATAAATTGTACTTTCTCCATATTCTGCTTTTACTTGGAATTCATGAGAATCACTTCCTCCAATAGCACCAGTATCAGCTTCAACAACTAAATAATCTACGCCTAGTCTTTCTAAAATCTTTTCGTAAGCTTCATAAAAAGCTTTATATGTTTCATCTAATGATTTTTCAGAATCATGAAAGGAGTATGCGTCTTTCATTATAAATTCTCTAGCTCTTAATACACCAAACCTCGGTCTTATTTCATCTCTGTATTTGTTCGCTATTTGAAACAAGGAGATGGGTAATTGCTTATATGATCTCAATTCGTTTTTAACAATAGTAGTTATCATTTCTTCGTGCGTTGGTCCTAAAGTAAAATCTCTATTATGTCTATCTTTTAATTTCATCATTTCCGGGCCATAATCATCCCATCTTCCACTCTCTTGCCATATTTCAGCTGGTTGAATAATAGGCATCAAGATTTCTTGGGCATCAATATTTTCCATTTCTTCGCGAACTATATTTTCAATCTTTTTTAACACTTTTGTTCCTAAGGGTAAATAAGTATAAACACCTGAAGCTGTTTTTCTAATGAAAGCACCTCTTATTAATAATTCATGACTTTTGATTTCTGCATCATTAGGAATTTCTTTTAAGGTAGGTGCATAATATTTTGACATTCGCATCTTTATTCCTCCTATATCTGAATATGATTTGTTTAATTTTAACATATCATTTTAAATAATACAACTTTTGAAGGTAAAAAAAATATGAATTAGAAAAATTAATATGATTAAAATTTTAAAAACTTCTTAATTATACTCGATATTCTATATGGTATAATATAATAAACAAGAAAAATAGATAGGAGGATAAAAAATGAAAAAATTTTATGTGACGACACCAATATATTATGTTAATGCAGAACCACACATAGGTTCAAGTTACACTACTATAGTAGGAGATATAATTTCAAGATATAAAAGAATGAGAGGTTATGATGTTTTTTATTTAACAGGTACTGATGAACATGGTCAAAAAATATTACAAGCTGCAAAAGCTAAAGGGATAAATCCACAAGAGTTATGTGATGAGTTAGCTGATAAATTTAAAACATTATGGGAAGAATTAAAAATTACAAATGATTATTTTGTAAGAACAACAGATGAGCAGCATATGAAAACGGTACAATTTTTTGTGAATAGAATGTTGGAAAATGGAGATATATATAAGGGTAAATATGAAGGTTGGTATTGCGTTCCTTGTGAAACTTATTGGACAAAAGAAGAAATTGAGGAAAAAGACAATAAAAAAATATGCCCTTCATGTGGAAGAGAAGTAAATTGGGTTGAAGAAGAGAATTATTTCTTTAAACTTTCAAAATACAATGATGCTTTAAAAGAGTATTTTGAAAAAAATCCTGATTTTGTAGAGCCAGAATTTAGAAAAAATGAAATGTTAAAAATATTAGAAAGCGGTTTGAAGGATTTGAGTATAACAAGAACAACTTTTGATTGGGGCGTTCCTATGCCAAATGATCCTAAACATGTAATATATGTATGGGTTGATGCTTTGATAAATTATGTTAGTGCATTAGGTTATCCAGAGAAAATAGAAATGTTTGAAAAATATTGGCCTGCTGATTTACATTTGATAGGAAAAGAAATTAATAGATTTCATTCTCTAATATGGCCTGCTATGTTAATGTCAGTGGGTTTACCTTTGCCAAAGAAAATTTTTGCGCATGGGTGGTTAACTGTTAATGGTGAAAAAATTTCTAAGTCATTAGGTAATGCTATAGACCCAAGAGTTTTAGTAAAAGCCTATGGGAATGATGTTATAAGATATTATTTAATGAGAGATATAGTTTTTGGAAAAGATGGCGATTTTTCTGAAGATAATTTGATAACAAGATACAATTCTGATTTGGTAAATGATTTAAGTAATTTAGTTCATAGGACATTATCTATGGTAAATAAATATTTTGATGGAATAATACCATCTTCTGATATAAAAGAAGATGTTGATGAGAAATTATATGAGTTAATTAATAAAACTATAGAAAAATACGAATATTATATGGATAAATATTTATTTACCCATGCTTTAGAAAGCCTATGGGAATTAGTTAGATTTACAAATAAATATATTGATTTAACAGAGCCATGGATATTAGGAAAAGATGAAACTAAGAAAAATAGATTAGGTACTGTTATGTATAATTTAATGGATTCAATTAGAATAATATCTTTATTAATTTCTCCTATTATGCCAGATACAACAATAAAAATATTAGAAAAATTATCTATTGAAAATCCAGAAGGGTATATACATAACGATAATATAAAAATTGGATTATTGCCTACGGGTAACAAAATAAATATTGGTGAACCAATATTTAAAAGAATAGATGTTAAGAAATGGAATAAAGTTATTGTAATGAAAAAGGAGGAAGAGAAAATGGAGAAAAAAAAGATACAGGAAAAAATAGAAAATGTTTTAATAGATATAGATTATTTTAAAAATATAGACTTAAGAGTAGCAAAAATTTTGGAAGCTGAAAAAGTAAAAAAATCGAAAAAATTAATTAAATTACAATTGGATTTAGGTGAGTTAGGGAAAAGACAAATTGTTGCAGGAATAGCTAATTATTACGAACCAGAAAATTTAATAGGTAAAAAAATTATAATTGTTGCAAATTTAAAACCTGCTAAATTAATGGGTATAGAATCAAATGGAATGTTATTAGCTGCAAAAATAAATGATAAATTAGTCTTATTAACTACAGATGAAGACATAGAACCTGGAGCTAAAATTTCGTAATTTAGGAGGGTAATTTTTAATGAGTGATATTTTAAATAAATCTTTTGAAGAAGAATTAAAAGAATCATATCTTTTATATTCTCTTAGTGTTATTACGAGTAGGGCTATTCCAGATGTTAGAGATGGATTAAAACCAGTTCAAAGAAGAATATTGTATTCAATGTCTGAATTAAATTTAAGGCATACTGCCTCATATAAAAAATGTGCACGTATTGTTGGAGAGGTTATGGGTAAATATCATCCCCATGGTGACGCAGCCATCTACGATGCTTTGGTTAGAATGGCACAGCCTTTTAGTTTGAGATATCCTTTAGTAATAGGCCAAGGTAATTTTGGCTCTGTTGATAGAGATCCGCCGGCTGCTATGAGGTATACTGAGGCAAAAATGCATGAATTAGCAGAATATATGTTATTAGATATAGATAAAAATACTGTAGATGAGTTAGATAATTTTGATGGTTCTTTACGAGAACCATCTGTTTTGCCTACAAGAATACCTAATTTATTAATGAACGGTGTAAATGGTATAGCAGTTGGTATGGCAACTAATATACCTTCACACAATTTAAATGAATTAATAGATGGAATTAAGGAATTAATAAATAATCCTGAAGCAACAGTAACTGATTTGATGAAGCATATAAAAGGACCAGATCTTCCAACTGGTGGAATAATTGTGGATGGAAATAAACTAAAAGATATATATGAAACAGGAAGAGGTTCTTTTCATATAAGATCAAAATATGAATTGGAAGAAAATAAAAACGGTATGAATATAGTTATAAGAGAAATACCTTATGGTGTATCAAAAGCGGATTTGATTACACAAATAGCTAATTATGTAACTAAACAAAAAGAAAATAAAAAAGATGTGGGTATAAAAAATATTAGAGATGAATCAGATAAAGAAGGAATTCGTGTTGTAATTGAATTAAAGAAAAACGTAAACCCACAAAGAATAATAAATCAATTATTAAAACATACAAATTTACAAATTTCCTTTGCAGTACAGATGACAGTTATTGATAAAAGAAAACCTAAAGTAATGAATTTAAAGGAAATATTAGAAGCATTTATTGACCATAGAATAGATGTTGTAACTAGAAGAACTCAATATGAGTTAGCTAAAGCAAGAAAAAGGTCTCATATTGTTGAAGGTTTAATGAAAGCTTCTGAAGGGATAGAATCGGTTATAGAAATTATAAGACAATCAGAAGGAAGAGAAGAAGCTATAAATAGTTTAATGGAAATAATCAATGTTACTAAAGAACAGGCTAATGCTATTGTTGATATGAGATTGATTAGTTTATCTAGACTAGAAGGTCAAAAATTAGAAAAAGAATATGCAGAATTAACAGAAAAAATAAAAGTTGCTTTAGAAATTTTAAATAATAAATCCAAAATGTTTGAAGTTATTAAAGAGGAACTTGATGAAATAAAGCAAAAATTTGGAGATGAAAGAAGAACACTAATTACTTCTCAGGGTTCTAAAGTTGAAGAAATGGATAATATAGAAGAAGAAGATTTAGTTATTGTCTTAACTCAATGGGGATATATTAAAGCAATGAAAAGCGATGAATATAAAGTTCAAAATAGAGGAGGTAAAGGTTCAAAAGCTATAAAAAAATCAGATAATGATTTTATCATACAGGTTTTACAAACAAATAGTTTATCAAAACTGTTATTTGTAACTTCTAAAGGAAAAGCTTTTGAATTAAACGCATATAATATAGAAAAAAGTAAAAAAGATACTAAGGGGAAACATATTAGTACATATTTATATTTAGATAATGATGAAAAAATAAAAACAATTATCCCTATAGAAAATGAAAAAGACATTGAAAATAAATATATAATGTTATTTACGAAAAATGGAGTAGTAAAAAGAACAGCATTAAATGAATTTGCCAATATTAGAAAGAATGGATTAAAAGCAATAACCATTAGAGAAGATGATATGGTAATAGATGCATTAATTGTTGAAGAGAACGATGAGGTATTGGTTATAAGTAAAAAAGGAATGAGTTTAAGATTTAGGGTCTCTGATGTAAGAACAATGGGAAGAACTGCCTCGGGAGTAAGATCTATAAAGTTAAGAGAAAATGATAATGTGGTTAATGCTGTAAAAGTAGATACTAAAAAAAGTATGTTATTAATAACAGAATACGGTTTTGCAAAACGAGTAAATTTTGATGATTTTAGATTGCAAAATCGTGGAGGAGTCGGGCTTAAATGTGTTAAGGAAACTTCACGCATAGGAGATATTGTAAAAGCATTAACAGTTGATGAAGACAGTCATATAATAGTTTTTACAAAATTGGGAAAAGCTATTAGAGAAGAAGTTTCTACTATATCTACTCTTAGTAGATACGCAATAGGGGTTAGGGCTATTAGATTGGATAAAGATGATACAGTAGCAGATGCAGCAGTGGTGGTTGAAGAAGATGAGTAGAGAATTAAACCATATGTCTGATATTATGTTTGAATTATCTGGAGATTCTATAGAAGCGTTATTAGAAGATTTATGTGATTCTTTTAATAGGATCTTTGATCCTGTAGTAGGTGGACTTGAAAGAGAGTATGTTTATAATATAAAAGAAAAAGAATTAGATGATATTCTTTTTGATATTGGAAATTATATGTTAAATAAAATTAATGAAGGTTTATTTCCTGCAAAAGTTGAAAATGTGAGAGATAAAATAAAAATCTACTTTTCTAATATTTATGAATTAAATAGTGATATAGAACTTAAAGCAGTTGCTTATCCTAAAGTATTACAAAATGATAATATTATTAAGGTTCATGTTATTTTTGATATTTAGGAGATAATGATGAAAAAAATTACTGAAAAGCAAAGAAAGATTTTAGAATACATAGAATTTTATATTCAAGTAAAAGGATATCCCCCTTCCATGAGAGATATGATGAAGTATTTTGATTTAAAAAGTGTATCTACTATATATGTTCATCTAAAATCATTAGAAAAAAAAGGATATATAGAATTATCTGGAAATTCCAGGGGTATTAAATTAAAAAATAAAAAAGAATATGGTATTATAGAAATAGATGGTGAATATATAAACGAAAAAGTAAATCTTTATAATAAACCTAAATATATAAAGTGTATTTCTGGAATTAAGATTTTTAGTACTGAGAAAACATTTAATTTAGTTTTAAAGGAGGATTATAAAGAATATTCTAAAAATACGTTGATAATTATGGAAAAAAAAACTTTGAATTTAATTGGGACAATAAATATTAAAGGGGTGATTATAAATGAAAATAGCTATTGGTTCTGATCATGCAGCGTACAAAATGAAAGAGCATTTAAAAAAATATTTAGAAAATAAAGGAATTGAAGTTATAGATGAGGGGCCATATTCAGAAGATAGAGTAGATTATCCAATATTTGCTAAAAAAGTTAGTGAAAAGGTTATAAAAAAAGAAGTTGATTATGGTATTTTAATGTGCGGAACAGGTCTTGGTATGTCAATTGCTGCCAACAAAGTAAAAGGGATAAGGGCTGCATTAGCTTACTATCCTAAAATGGCTGAATTGGCAAGACAACATAATGATGCAAATATATTGGTCTTAGGTGGAAGAACGATGGGATTTGAATTAGCTGAATGGACAGTTGATACATTTTTGAATACTCATTTTGAGGGAGGGAGACATGAAAATAGGATAAAACTTATATCCGAAATGGAGGAAAATATATGAAAGTAGTTTATGATCCGCGACATGTCTTTTATTCGCCAAAAGGTGAATTGGATGGTTTTGAAATTATTGAAAATAAAGATAAACCTGGAAGAATAGAAACTATAAAAGAAGTTTTGCAATTAAAATATGGGAATATATTTGTTGGATCTAAGGATTTTTCCAGATCTTATTTATATTTCGTGCATTCTTCGGATTATGTTAGTTGGTTAAAAGAAAAACAATATACACTGGAAGATAATAAAGAATATTTCCCCCGAGTTTTTGGTTATGATATGTGTTTGGATACAAAAACACCGATTAGTAAAAATACTTATGAAATGGCTTGGATAAGCGCTAAATGTGCTCTTACAGGTGCATCTCTTCTTTTGGAAGGAGAAGAATTAGTATATTCTTGTTCAAGACCATTAGGGCATCATGCTGGTATTTCTTATTGTGGGGGAGGTTCTTTTTTTAATAATGCAGCATTAGCAGCAAGATATCTGCAAAAAAGTGGAGATATATACATATCTATATTAGATTTAGATTTTTATGCAGGCAATGGGACACAGGAAATTTTTTATGAAGATGATACAGTTTTAACTATTAGTATCCATGGGAATCCTGCTAATCATTATCCATATACTTCTGGTTTTGAATGGGAGATTGGAGAAAATAATGGTAAAGGATATAATATTAATTTTCCATTAAAAGATGAAATTAACGGTAGAACTTATTTACGTGTTTTGGAAAAAGCTTTAATTGAGATAGAAGATTTTGATCCTGATTTTCTTATTGTTCCATTTGGTTCCAATACACATGAAAAGGATCTTACAACTACATTTAAATTAAAGAATGAAGATTTTAAAGAAATTGGGAATATGTTATCATATTTAAATATCCCAAAGTTAATGATTCAAGAAGGGGGATTTGATTCACATATAAATGGAATAGTGATTGATAATCTACTAGATGGACTTGTTATTTGAGGTGAAAAATTGAAAAAAGTTTTTTTTGAAACTCAAGATTCTCGACAAATTGAAATTAGTGTAGGATATAAATATTTTAAAAAATACATAGATGATAAAAAATATAATAATTATGTTATATATGATAAAAAGGTTGAAATATTAAATAAATTAAATTTGAATAATTCAATTTCATTGATAGGAAATGAGAATCTGAAAAGTTTGGATAAATATCTAACCTTAATATTAAAACTATCCAATTATAATATTAATTCCATCAATATATTTGGTGGTTATAGTGTTTTAGAATTTGTTGGATATATTTTAGAAAATATTGGTGTAAACAATTATACATTTTTTCCTACAACACTTAATTCTGCTATAATGTTACCAATAAAAGGAAAGTATTATTTAAATTTTAATTGGAAAAAAGATTTTTTAATACAAAAAGGATATCCTCAAAATATAGTTATTGATACAGTTTTATTTGAATCATTATCTGAAAAAGAATTTAGAAATATGTTTGTTATTCCTTATATATTAGGTAAAGTTTTAAATTCTAAAATTTCAGAATTAGCTTTAAATTATTCAAAAATGGAATTTTCAAATATTGATTTACAGGATTTTGTTTTTTATGCGGTGAAGCAGTGGAGTTATTATTTAAAAAATGAAAATAATATTTTTCCAGGAGAAAGTATAGTGCGATTATTTTATAATAAAGAAAATGGATTTTATAAAGATTATACTCAAATTTTTGCAATAAGCTTTATAATAGAATTATACATATCATGGTATTATGGTTTTCTTGATTTTGAAACCTTTGAAAAAATAGAGAAAGATATATTAAGCAATTTTGATATATCGTATAAACTTATAGAAAATATAGATTTTAAAAATTTTTATTGTAAAAATAATTTTGTGTTTTTTACTTCTTCTGGAAAATTGATAAACTATAGGATTACTAAAAATGAATTAAAAACGATTTTGAAAGAAGTGAAGGAATATTTTAGAGGTGGATTTTTGTGATAAAAAAACGAAAAAATTGGACTTTGATTTTTTTAACTATATTATTAATTATAATTCCGCTGGTATTAGCTATTACAACGTCATATGCTCTTTATTTAAAATATAAAATTAGAAATCTTGAGATAAAAATAAATGAATTAAAGGATGAAGACGAAGAAAAAAATGTTGAAAAAACTGAAATACATGAAAATATAAAAATTAATTTTGAAGAAATAAACAAATTTTTGAATATTAAGCCAAAAGGTTTAATAGAAAAAGAAAAAGTTGATATTTTTTATTTAATAAAAAATTCTAAAAGTAGTTTTCAGAATGAAGAAAAAGGTGGAATAACGTTATTGAATGAAAAAGATGCATTTTTTCAGAGTATAAGTTCATTAGAACACAATAAAGAATACTTTTTAACCAAGATAGCAACAAACTTATTTTCTGTTTATTCTGAAGAATTAAATTTTGGTATTCAAAGAGTTTTTACAGTACAGTTAAGATTATATTTAACTGAAGAAGATGCTTTTTTTACTACATTAACTCTAAGAAATGCTGGTATTCCAGTCTTTGTATATAGAGGAAGGTTTCAAAACAGTGGAAAAAACTATTTTGCAATATGCTCAGGATTATTTCCAGATATTAATATAGCAAAAAAGTATTCTGATAATATAGATGAAGAAAAGGTATTACAACTCACTGGATTAAGCATTAAGGATAGATTTTTAAAAAGTTTTGATTTAATTGGTGTGAATGAAAATGAAAAATAATAAGATAGTCATTATATTGATAATAATATTTATATTTATATTTATATTTAATATCAAAAAAGATTATATATATTCAAATAATAAAGATATAAATATAGATATCCAGATAGATCTAGCAAATTTTACTATTGACGAGCTTATAAAAGTACCTGGCATAGGTATTAAAAAAGCAGAAAAAATAAAAAATTATGCTTTAAATTATGGTTTTTCATCTGTAGAAGATTTGAAAAAGATCAGTGGGATTGGTGAAAAAACATTTCAAAATATAAAGAAATACTTTTATTTATCCCAAATAGAGTATACTCTTGAATCGGAAAAGAAAATAAACATAAACACTGCAACATTAGAGGAATTAATTAGTTTACCTGGAATAGGTGAAATAAGTGCAAGAAAAATTTTAAAATATAGAAGTATAAAAAAAATAGATAATTTTGAAGAATTAAAAAAAGTAGGTATTAGCAATTCTCAAATAGACCAAATAAAGGGAGTTGTTGAATTTTGAAGATTTTTTTACATGTATGTTGTGCGCCAGATTTGGTGTTGGCACATAAGAAATTAAAAGAAAAGAGAATAATTTATACAGCATTTTTTTATAATCCAAATATATATCCATATGAAGAATATAATAAAAGATACAAGGCTTTTCTAAAATTAAAAGATATGTGGCATTTTGAAGAAATAAAGAGTGAGTATAATCATAAAGAATTTTTAGAAGTTATGAAAAATGTAGATATAAAAGATGAAAAGAATAGATGTTATAATTGCATGTATTTTAGAATTGAAAAAGCTGTAATAGAAGCTAAGAGTAAAGGATACGAATTTTTTTCAACAACACTGTTATCTAGTCCAAGAAAAAGTCATGAGGATATAAAGAAAATTTCAAAAGAATTAGAAAAAAAATATAGTATAAAGTTTTTATATGAAAACTTTAGATCGAATAATGCAATTTCTGAGGGTGCAAAATTTTGTAAAATAAATAATATTTATAGACAGCAATATTGTGGATGTGAATATTCTTTAGTAGAAGCAGAAAATTTAAGAAAGAAATCTTTTGAGAATAGAAAAAAAAGACTATCTGAAAAGTTGAAATTCGATTTTGTTCATTTAATGAATAAAGATTTGTTGAAGATACCTGAAGATATTTCGCCTTTATATTTATATAAATTTGGATTAAGCATATTGAAAGATCTTAAACCAAAAATTATTATTATCAGAAAGGAAATAGCTAAGGATTTAAATATAAAAAGTGGAAGAAATAAAATTGAAAATTGGAAATCAAAATTCATAGTTATTTAGGGGGATATTATGGAAATTATTGAAATAGAAATACTAAGTAAAACTAAATATATAAAAATTCTTAGAGAATCTATGAAGCATTTTTTGAGATTAAACGATTATGATGATGAAGAACAAATATTTTTTATGGAATTAGCTTTAAATGAGGCTGTTGCAAATGTTATAGAACATACTTATAAATTTAATGAAGAAAAGAAAATAAAAATAAAATTTGAGATAAATAATAATCAATTTAAAGTTTATATACGTGATTTTGGAGAGAAAATAAACATAGAAGAAGTAAAATCCAGGGATTTAGATGAAATTAAAGATCATGGTCTTGGTGTTCATATAATAACACAGGTTTTTGATGAGATGGTGTGGAATAATATAAATGAAGAAGGAAACTTATTAACATTAATAAAAAAGTTGGGGGATTAATATGGCTATAATAAAAATTAACGTATCAGAAGATAAATTAAAAGCATATTTAACCTTGGTGTATGATGGGAAAATTCCTATAGAAAAAGAATTATTAAATACTATTAAAGCAGCAGGAATAAAACACGGCATAAAATATGATGTAATAAGAAAATTAGCTATGAATCCATCTTATAATGAATCTATCATTATTGCAGAAGCTACAATGCCAAAAAAAGGTGATCCAGGATATGTAGAGTTATATAGTTTAAAAAAAGAAAAGAAAGAACTAAAAAATAATGAAAAAATAGACTTTAGAGAATTTGCAAAAAATATTATTACTGTGAATTTAGGTGAAAAAATAGGTAAAATTCATCCTCCAACATTAGGGACTCCTGGAAAAGATGTGTATGGTCAAAAAATTCCTGGTATTCCTGGTGATCCTGCCAGAGTTATTTTTGAAAAAAATGTTGAAAGGGATGAAGAAGGATATATTATTGCAATAACATCTGGGGAATTAATAATAAGGAAAGATATAGATGGAATTTTATATATAGCTGTTGAAGAAGTGTACGAAATTAATAATGATGTTGATTTTAATACAGGTAATGTAAAATTTCCAGGAAAGGTTATTATTCATGGCTCTGTTAGACCAGATTTTGTAGTAGAAGCAGATGGTGATATTGAGATATATGGAGAGATTGAAGCAGCAAAAGTTGTATCTAAGGGAACTATAAAAGTTAATGGAATAAAAGGTAGTAATAAAGGTTATGTTAAAGGAGAAAATATCTTTGCTAAATTTGCTGAAAATGCAATATTAGAGGCAGAAGAAGGAATATATATAGATAAATCAATGATAAATTGTAAGGTTGTTTATTCTAAAGAAGTGATTTTAGACGGTTATAATAGCAAAATAGTTGGCGGAATTATTAAAGCTTTAAATAAAGTTGAAGCATATTATATTGGAAGTCCAATAGGCGTTAATACCGAAATAGAGGTAGGAGTAGATCCGAAATTGTATGAAGAATATAAAAATTTAATAGAATCCACTAAAATCGAGACCGAGCGGTTAAAAAATATAACTCCACAAATAAATACTCTTTTAGATAAAGTAAAAAAAACAAAGGTAAAGAATGAAAATATTATATATTTAAAAAAATTAATAAATAGGGCGAAAGATTTAAAACTCAGTTTGGAAGAGAAGAAAAAAAAGATTTTATTATTAAAAAAAGAAATAGAAAAATCAAAAAGAGCAGGAATTATTGTAGCTAGAAAAATGCTATATCCAGGAGTCGTTTTAAAAGTAAACTCTAAAATATTTAATCCTGAAAAAGCTATAAGTACAGTACAAATTATGAATGTAAATGATGAGATAAAATTATATGCTTATGTAGCAGGGAAATAGGAGGAAATATGAAAAGATTTTTTTTAGTTGTATTATCAATAACAATTTTTATTTTTGCTTTTAGTGAAGATATAGGAGAGTTTTATTTAAGAAAGTTTAGTATAGATGAAATGATAAATTCTAAAGAAGCAAGTATAAAAATTTTTGGTTATTTAAAAAAATATTTAGAAACAGGATATAGTGGATATTTGAAATCTTCTAATGAATTAAGGGTTTTATATGATAATGTATTAACTTTTGAGGAAAAAAGGTATTTTGATATAATTTCATCTTTTTCTCCTAATACAACAATAGAACCCATAAAAAAGTTAGAAGATTTGGAAAAGAATTATCCCGATTCATTGCTGATAAAAACACAACTTATAGAATATTACTATAAACAATGGCAAATCACCGGGGATCCAAAAATGGCCAAGACAATACTAGAGCGTATTAAATATATTGAAAATAAAATGGGGGAGACCCCATTTATTGTGTTTTATAAAGCAAGATTTTTGTATGAATCTAATTTATATGGTAATAAAGAAGAGGCATATAATTTAGTGAGAGACGGTGCTTTGAAATTTCCTGAAAATAAAAGTTTAATAGAATTATATTTAATAGTTAGTAGTGATCTGAATAGGGATTTAAAAGATAAAAATTTATTTGGAAAAATAGCAATGTCATATTTAAAAGAACCTGAAGTGAAAGATAAGATCCTATTGTTAATAGCAAGACATTTTTTTGAAGCGAAAAATAAAGATTTAGCTAAACAAATAATATTTGAAAAAATAATACCAAAAACAAGAAATTCTAAAATACTATTGTTAAGTTATGAAGTATTAGGGGATTATTCTGATACTAATATTCAAAAAATGAATTATTATAAACAATCACTAAAATACGATTCTGAGAATTCTAGAATATTAGAAAAATGGGCATTATCAATGTTAAAAGTGGATAAAGAAAAGTATAAATCATTAGCCAGAATAGCATTAAATAAAGCAATTACAATAAATCCAAATATCTCTGAAGAAGCAATGGAAGCGTTAGAAGATTTAAGAACTGAAATAAAAATAGAAGTAATGTTAAAATATGTGTTACCTATATTATTATTTGTAAGTTTATCAATTAGTATTTTAATTATTTATGAAAAAAGAAAAAAAAGAAATGAAAAAGAAATGATTTTAAAAGATGGAAAAGAGGGTGATGAGGATGAATGAAGTTAACGTTTTAGACAAAGGTTTTGTAAAATTAATAGATATATTTGGAAGTGATTTAAGGGCAGTTCAGGCAGCGCGTGTTTCATATGCTGGTGATTTGAAAGGTGATAAAAGGGATAAAAAATTACTATTTTATCTTATGGAACATAAACATCATAGTCCATTTGAACATCAAGTGTTTACATTTCATATAAAGACACCTATTTTCGTTGCAAGGCAATGGATGAGACATAGAATAGGTAGTTATAATGAAATTTCAAGAAGATATACTACTAAATATGCGGAAGAATTTTATATACCAAATCATATAAGAATTCAAGATACAAAAAATAAACAGGGTTCAGTAAAAACAAATGATAAACATATGGAACACAAAGCCATAGATGTTATAAATTATACTTATGATTATTTGCTTAATACATATAACAAATTACTAGAAATGGGTGTTGCAAGAGAAATGGCAAGAATGATTTTGCCAGTAGGGCAATACACACAATTTTATTGGACAGTAAATACACGAAGTTTAATGAATTTTTTAAATTTAAGAGCAGATTCCCATGCGCAATGGGAAATTCAACAATATGCTATAGCATTAGCAAAAATATTTGAAGAAAAGCTCCCATGGACATATGAAGCTTTTATGAAATTTGAATACAGAGGGGATTTATTAAAATGAGACTATCCCAATTAATAAAAAAATTAAATGCAAGAATTTTACATAATCCTCAACCACTTGATAATATTGAAATTGAATATGCTGGAGCTTCAGATTTAATGAGTGATTTTTTAGCTTTTTCAAAACCTAATATGATGATAATAACTGGATTAGCAACTCCGCAAACATTGACAACAGCTTCTGTAATAGAAGCAAATGCTATTTTATTTGTTAGAGGAAAAACACTACCTAAAAATTTTTTGGAAATTATAGAAGAATGTGAAATACCTATCTTAACTACAGATTATTCAATGTATTATACTTGTGCAAAGTTGTATAATATGGGAATAAAAGATGCAATGCAAACTGACAAGGTGAAAGATAATGAAAAGTGAGAATAACATATTATTGGAAAAATTATTACAAATTTTTTCCAATACTAAGATAGGAGAAATAATGACTTCGCCTGTTATTGTGGTTACACCTGAAACATCCATTAAACAAGTAAAGAATATAATGAAAATAAAAAAAATATCTGGGCTTCCAGTTGTAAAAAAAGGATTAAAGTTGGTTGGTATAATTAGTATAGAAGATATAATAAATGTTTTGGAAAAAGGGAATTTAGAAGATGTTGTTTATAAATGGATGACTAAAGACGTGAAAGCATTAAGTGAAGAAAAAACATTATCAGAATTTATAAAATTTTCTCAAAAATATAAGTATGGAAGATATCCCGTAGTCAATTCTGAAAATAAAGTAATTGGTATTATTACAAAATATGATGTTATATCATGGTTATTTGAAAAATTAGGAACAATATATGTGCATGATAATAGAAGAAAAAAAGTACTGGATCAAGAAGAATACATGTCTAGATTAACAGGTGAAATTTTGGACTATAAAAGGATGTTTTTTAGCTTTGAGATAGATTATAATGATATTCAAAAGATTGGAATAGGAGCAACTAAATTAAAATCTTTTTTAAAAAGAAAAGGAATTAATGAGAAATTAGTTAGAAAAGTTTCTATAGCTACATATGAAGCTGAAGCAAATGTAGTTATTCATTCTGAATCATATGGTCAAATCTTTTGTTGGGATTTTGAAGATAGTATAAGATTACTAATAAAAGATTATGGGAAAGGGATAGAAAATGTTGAATTAGCTATGCAAGAAGGATTTTCAACTGCTTCTGAAAATGTTAGATCCCAAGGATTTGGAGCGGGTATGGGATTACCTAACATGAAAAGATTTTCTGATAAAATGACAATAATTTCTGAAGTTGGGAAAGGCGTAATAATAGAAATGTTATTTTATAAAGAGGTGAAATAATGAAAATATCGAAGTTATTAGATTCTAATATTTTTGAGCCTATATATATATCAAAATATGATAATGAAATAAAAAGAGGATATATTGGTGATTTACTTAGTGAAATTATGAGAAATTCACCTTCCAATTCTATTTGGATTACGCATCAAACACATCCGAATATAGTGGCTGTAGCTTCTATTGTAGAAATAAATACAATTGTTATTCCTGAAGGATTTGAATATGAATCTGAGACAGTTGAAAAAGCAAAAGAAAATAATATAAATCTTTTAAAAAGTAAGAAAGATATATTTGAAACATCGGGTTTAATATATACTTTATTAAAAGAGGAATAAAATGACAGAATATTATGGAAATTTTCATATACACACTGTCATTTCACCATGTGCTGATATAACAATGTCTCCAGACATTTTTTTGGAATATCTAAATGGTATAAATTGGATTTCTATAACAGATCATAATACAGCAAAACATGTAAGAATATATTCAAAAATTTTAGAAAAGATAGATGTCAAAGTTATACCTGGAATAGAAGTTACTACAAAAGAAGAAGTACACGTATTAATTTACTTTGAAAAAATTTCTGAAGTTGAAGAATTTGGCGATATTATTGAAAAAAAACTTATAATAAAAGATTATAATCCTGAAAAGTTAGGATATCAGATTTTATGTAATGATATGGGTGAATTTAAAGAAATAATTAATTCTCCATATTTGGGAAGTGCAGTATCTCTTTCAATAACAGAAATTTATAATCTCTCTAAAAAATATAACTCTTTATTTATTCCAGCTCATATATTTAGATTTAATGGATTAGTGACAAATTTAGGATTTCCGCCACAAAATATAAATATAGATGCAGTAGAATTAAAAAATAACGAAGAAATAAAGAAAGCTAAAAAATTGGGATTTAATAATTTTCTATTTAATACCGATGCACATTTTCCTGAACAGTTAATTTCATCATGTAAGATTAAAGTTAAAAAAAGAGATTTTAATAATTTTAAAAAAGCTATTTTTGAAAGAAAGGTGATACCTATTTGGCAACGTTAAAAACAATTAGTGATCATATATTAGATATATGTGAAAACGCTATTAAATCAGGTGGGAATAAAGGATATTTAGTAATAATTGAAACAGATGAATATTTTCAATTTTGCATTTCTGATAATGGAAGAGGAATGGATCAAGAAGAAATAAAAAAGGCTTTAAATCCATTTTATACAACTAAAAAAGAAAGGAAGAAAAAATTTGGATTGGGATTATCTTTTTTAAAATATTCTGTTGAAAAAACAGAAGGATATTTTAGAATTTCTTCTAAAAAGAATAAAGGTACTACAGTTCTAGCTCGATTTAATTTGAAGCATATTGATTGTCAACCTATTGGTGATATACCTGGTGTATTTTTAGATTTGATAAATATGAGTGAGGATAAATTCCGATGGAAAATAACAAGATTTTATAAAACAGAAGGATATTTTATTGAAACAAAATCTTTTAAAGACGAATTTGATTTGACTAATCCAAAAGAATTATTATTAATAAAAAAATATATAAATACACTAGAAAAAGAAATTAGGGAGGTTTAGAGATGAAAAAAAAGATATTATTCATTTTGATGATGGTTATTTTCATTAATATTTTTGCTTTAATGAATGTTAAAAACATTGTTTTTGAAGGAGATGTATCTTTTATAAAAGAGGATTTAAAAAATGTATTATTAAAATATGATATAAAAAATGATTCGGTAATAGGTGAAATAGACATAAAATTAGCAATAGATAATATGCAAAAAACTTATCCATATTTTTCTCAAATTAATTATGAATATTCTGAAAAAAATGGTGAATTAAAATTTGTATTTAAAGTTAATCCAATTGTAAATAAAATCGAATTCAAAGTTTTAGGAGACAATTTATTGGATTTATCTAAAATAGCGACTAAAGTTTATTCTGAAACGGGGTTCCCATTAAATGTAAATGAATATAAAAAAGGTATAGAAGAAATAAAAAATTACTATAATGAAAATGGTTATGTTTATGTAGAAGTATTTAGCAATATCAAATTAAATTCTTCTGGGATTTCTTTAGAAGCTACAGAAATTTCTAAAAAGAAAAAAGTAGATAATAATACACTAGTATATGTGATTAAAGAATATGATTTATGGGATATTGAATTTAAAGATGAAATAAACACTTTGAATAAAAAAGAGTTAAAAAAAATATTTGGGTTTAATTTTAGAAAAGATTGGGAAGAAAAATTCTTTTTATTCAGATCTGATGTAAAAGAAACATATCCAAAAGTAGAAGATATACAAAATATATTTCAAAAATTGCAACAACTTCCATATTTCTCAAAAGATACAAAAATTTCTATAAACCCTATAGATGTAGAGAAAACACCTGGTGGAGATCTTGTAATAGTGTTGAGTGGAGAATTAAGAAAAATAGTAGATAGTCCTACAAAAATAAATAAAATTAATATAAAAGGTAATGAAAGTGTAAAAACATTTGAAATATTTGGTAAATTAGAAAAAGAAAATATTTCCAAAAATTCAACAATAACGAATATGGATATTTTAAATAGTATCAAATCGTTAAAAGATTATTATAATAATTTAGGATATCCGTTTGTGGATATAAATGTAAATTATCAATCAAATGATTTAATATACGAAATTAAAGAATACAAAGTAGGAAATATTTCTATATCGATATCTCCAAAACAAAAAACAAAAGAATATTTAATAAAACCATCTATAAAACTAAAAACAGGGAATATTATTAAAACAAAAGATATTCAGGATACATATTATGCACTATCTGGAACAGGTTTTTTTGAAAAAGTAAATATATATCCTTATAAACAAAATGAAGATAAAATAGATTTTAAAATAGATATAACTGAAAAAAATAAACCAGGAAAATTTATTGGAGGACTAACATATTCTCTTCCAGAAAATGCACCATGGTATATGGGTTTTTTAGGACAATTAGAACTTCAATGGGCGAATCCATTTGGATATGGACAATCATTTAATGTATCAACAAATATTAATCCTTTATCAAAAACATATATTTTTAATGGAGGATATGGAATTAAAAATATTTATGGCACAAAATTCTCATTTAATACAAATTTTAATTATGGATTATACAATGAGGATGAGGGTATTCCACAAGAAAATATTAGTGGTGAAGCTACAGTTTCAAATAAAATATCATTTTCAATAAATCCAAATTATAGTATAAATGATTTTAATAATATAAATATTAATTTTAGCTATTCTGAAACAAAATATAACCCTGATAATTACCCTATAAAAAAGCAAATAAATGGTGGTGTAGGATATACATACTCTAGATTAGACTTTCCTTTTAGACCATATAACGGCTTATATAATACAATTCAACTTTTTGGAGGTATAAATACTTTAAGAAGTGATGAATATTATTTTGGTGGTTATATTGAAAATAAAATATTTAAAACAACATATAAATTCACTTTTGCAAATAGATTTAAAACAGGATATGTAAAAGATGATTTTGATTTATATGATTTTTATTTAGGAGGAATGTATACAATAAGAGGATACGATTTTTCTGAAAAAACAGGTAATATTATGATATTAAATAATACTGAAATTCAGTATCAAATTAATAAGGAAAATGTTCCTGTAGATTTATACGCTTTTTTAGATGTTGGTAATGCTAATGATGATAATTTTGTTAAAGATTATATTTGGTCTTATGGTGTAGGAATTAAATTAACAGTACCTATGCTTGGACCTATTAGAATTGAAGGTGTTTTTGATAAAGACAATAAGTTTAAATGGACGTTTGGATTTGGTCCTGTATTTTAACAAAATAAAGATAATCTAAAAAGGGGCAAGAAAATGCCCCTTTTTTTAAATAAATTAGGACTTAAAAAAAAAAGAAAAATTTGATATACTATACAATAGAAAATAAAGTGAAAAGGAGTGACAATATGGCTAAAGAGAATGAAAAAAAACCAGGAAGACTAAAAAAGTTGATCACATTATTTTTTTGGTCTTTATTTATAACTTTGATAATAATTACTTTAGTATATATAAATTTTGAATTTGGAAGATTAAAAATGCTTAATTTAAGCTTAGAAAAAGATTGGAAAAGTTTTGTAGCTTATATGCTACAAAAGATACCTGTTCTAAAGGATAAAGTAAAATATGAATATTTAGATGTAGGAAATGCTTATATTATGCAAGAAAAATTAATAGAAGATAGATTAGAATCTTTTGATTCCAAGATTGCTCAATTAAAAAAACAATCAGAGGAATTAATGAAATTATCTGAAGAAATAAAGAATGAATCTAATCAATTAGCATTAGAAAAACAAAAATTTGAAGAAGAAAAGAAGGCATTCGAAGAAGAAAAAAAGGTTTTCGAAGATTATAAATATAGAATAAATAAACTTGCAGAATGGTTCGCCTCCTCAACACCTGCGCAAATAGCGTTAGCTTTGTCAAGGGATGAAGTAAGTATAGATTTAATTGTCAATGCATTATTGATATTACAATCTGATACTGCAGCGGAAATTATCCAAGCATTAGCTCAGGTTAATCCAACAAAAGCCGCTAATGTAATTTCCAAGATTGGGGAGGTGAAAGTAAAATAGGAGGGAAAAAATGACTACCAATATCTTGGTAAATCTATTGTCTAAATATGAAAATAATAAAGTAAAAGTAAATAAAACATTTGATAAAAATATAAATAATAATTTTTCTAAATATCTTAGTAAAAATATAGCTAAAAAAAATAAATTTAAAACTACCGGAAATTTTAATGATTTGAATATTATAAAAATAAAAAAGAAAAGTTTAAAATCAGAAAAAGTATTATTACATTCTTCTCAAAACAATTTAAAGAAAATTTTTATCGGGAAGAAATTAAAACTTTCCAAAAATACCTTTCAGCATAGACCTTACCTGATAAACATTCAAAAATTGAATGTAAAGAAAATAAATGAGAAAATAATAAATCAATTACAAAAGGAAGAAGATTCCTCAAAAGCAAATAATAAGAATAATAAAATAAATAATAAAAGTAATAAAGTAATGAAAGTAAATACAATTTTAGAAAAGATAGCACCAGAAGTGATAAAAACTTCAAATAAAGCAGAAAAAATAAGCAAAATAATAAAAGAGATGTTAATAACAGAGGAAAAATTACCAGAAAATATTAGTAAAGAAATAAAAGAATTAAAAAAAATATTATTACAAAAGAATTATAAGATTCACGGAAAAGATTTGAATGAAAAATATCTAGAAAATGAGAAAATAAAAACAATAATAGAACAAATAGAACATATAGAAAAAAAACTACCAGAAAGTATACAAACTAAAATAATAGAATTAAAAAAATTATTAGATAAGAATAACTTAAAAGAAAATGTTGATTTAGAAAAGATAGCACCAGAAGTGATAAAAACTTCAAATAAAGCAGAAAAAATAAGCAAAATAATAAAAGAGATGTTAATAACAGAGGAAAAATTACCAGAAAATATTAGTAAAGAAATAAATGAATTAGAAAAAATATTATTACAAAAAAATGAAAAAAAACAGGGAAAAGATTTTACTGAAAAATATCCAATAAATGAAAAAATAAAAACAATAATAAAAGAATTAGAACATATAGAAAAAAACCTACCAGAAAATATACAAACTAAAATAAAAGAATTAAAAAAAATATTAGAGTCAAATAAAATGAAAGGTAATAATGAAATAAAAAATCTGCTAATAATAGATAAAATAGACTCTGAAGAATTAAAAGAAGGAGCAAGAACTACATTAATAAAAAAAATTGAAGGAAAGTCAAATGAAATAAAAAGAGATTTAATAAACCAAGAAAAAGAACTATCAGAAGAATTAAAAGTAGAAGTAAATACAATTTTAAAAAAGATATTTCCAAAAATGATAAAAATGCCAAATGAAGTAAAAGAAAAGATAAACAAAATAATAAAAGAGATGTTAATAACAGAGGAAAAATTACCAGAAAATATTAGTAAAGAAATAAAAGAATTAAAAAAATTATTATTACAAAAAAATGAAAAAAAACAAGGAAAAGATTTTACTGAAAAATATCCAATAAATGAGAAAATAAAAACAATAATAAAACAAATAGAAAATATAGAAAAAAAACTACCAGAGAATATACAACCCAAAATAATAGATTTAAAAAAGTTGTTAGAAAAGATTAATATAAAAGAATCTGATTATATAAAAAAGATATCTCCAGAAATTATAAAAATGTCAAATGAAGCAAAAGAAAAGATAAACAAAATAATAAAAGAGATGTTAGTATCAGAAGAAAAATTACCAGAAAATATTAATAAAAAAGCTAATGAATCTAAAAAAGAAAATTTTCTAATAGAAAAAATATATGATGAAGAAAAAAATAAGGATATAAGAGCGAAGGTAAATGAGATAGTTAAACATTTAATTTTAGGAGAAGAAATTATACCACCAAAGTTATTAAAAGAGGTAAAAGAATTGAAAAATTTACTTCAAAATGTACATGAAAAATCACAGCAAAAAGTAAAAAATGAAAAAATAAGGGATTTGAATAGTATAAGTAAATTAGAATTAGAAAAATATAAAATAAAAGAAAGCACAGATAAAGTAGTTAAGTATCTACTAACGACAGAAGAAAAATTACCACAAACATTAAATGAAAAAGTTGAAGAATTGAAAAAAATGCTGAAAAAGAGGAACTTAACTAACCAAAGGGAAAGATATATCGTAAAAGAAGAAAATATAGAATGGATGGAAAAAGATATTTTGAAAAAGCTGATAGAAATAGAAAATTTATCTGAAATAGTAGAAAAAAAGACAAAAGAAATAAAGAAATTATTGCAAAAAAATAATGAAAAGCATTCTAATGAGTTCGCAAATAAAAACAATACAGAAAATAATATGAAAAATGAAAAGATAAACAAAAGTCTATTAATAGATGAAAATAGATCTATGAAAAGACAAATAAAAAATGTTGAAGAATTATTAAAAAATACAGAAAAAATAGGTAAAAATTCTTTGAAAAAAGAAAATATAAAGTTTTCTATTATAAATAAAGAAAGTCTAAAAAAAACTAACCCTAAAATATTATTACTACCTTCTAATAATTTAGTAGATATAAAGAAAGAAGTTATTAAATTAAATACGAAGACAGGAACTGCTATTTATATTTTTAAATCCAAAAATACAAATATTAAATTAGTAAAATTAGTTAAAGTTGTTGGAGATAAAAAAAATAAACAAATATTTAACAATACATTAGAAGATGTTTTTAGAAATAAAATTACTAATTTTGAAAAAAATGGTAAAAAATCTGAAGTTTTATTTTCAAATAATGATTTGGATATTTTAATTGAAAGAAATAGAGATTTAAAAGAAGTAAAGGAATTTCAAATGAATACATCGAAAAATAAAATGTATATTGAAAAAACAATAAGGAAAAAACTTGATTCGGAACATGAAATAATAATAAAGGATAAATCTAATAAAGTAAAAATAAAAGATGTAATAAAATTTATTGATTCAGTTTTATATAAAACTTATAGTAAAAAGCAAAATAACCTTTCTAATTTAAATGAATCAAAAATTTTTATTAAAAAAGATAAAAAATATCAAAAATTTAAAAATTTAAACTATTTGCATCCAGCATTAGAATTAGAAAATATATCTAATACAGGTAAGTCCGTAGAAGGAAAAATAGTAACTTTTAATGAATTAATTGCAAGAGTTCAGGGGACATTAGAGAAAATACAAGATTTACCAAGATATTTTGAAAGAACAATAGTAAAAATAACCCCCCCTGATTTAGGAAATGTTGAAATAACTATTATAAAATCACAAAAAAATTTGAAAATAGAATTTAATATAGAAAATAAGGATAGTCAAAAAGAAATTGAGAAAAAAATGGAACCTTTATTAATCAATTTAAGAGAAAAATTTGAGAAAGTAGAATTTTCTATAAAATCAGAGTTTGGTGAATCAAAAGATGAAAATCAGAGAGAGTTTGAAGAGAAAAATCAAAAAAATGATCAATTTCCAAAAGAAGAAAATCAATCAGATAAAAAAAATAAAGGAAGAAAAAAACAATTTTTGGAGCTTTTAAGAGGTGAAAGTTATGATTAATGGAATTAATAGCTTAAATTATTTATCTCCAACATCAAACGGTATAAATGGTGAACCTAAAAAAGAATTAGATAAAGATGCATTTTTGAAAATTTTAATGACACAATTGAAATATCAAGATCCGACAAATACAATGGATGATAAAGAATTTATATCTCAGATGTCTCAATTGTCTGCTACAGAACAAATAATGAATATGAGTAAATCATTTCAAGAAATGATATCATCTCAAATGAATTTATTTAAAGTTCAAGCATCTAATCTTATTGGAAAAACAGTGGTTGTAGAAAATAATAAAATTAATTTAACAGGCGGATTTTCAGATGCAATTATTTATAATATTGAGGAACCAACTAAAGTTTATGTGGATATTTATGATGAAAATGACAATTTAGTTTATACTAAAGATTTAGGTATTCAAGAAGAAGGAATGAAGACATTTAACTGGGATGGGAAAAGTACTAATGGAACAGGATTGGCAGATGGTGAATATAAATATGAAATTTATACATATAAAAACGGGAAAAAAGAGAAAATAGGTGGATTGGATGGTGGAAAGGTAGATGCTGTTCAATTTGAAAATAATCAATTTTATGTATTAGTAAATGGACAAAAATATAGTACAGATAAAATAATTGAAATTTCTGAATTATAATAAAAAATTTAAAATACGGGAGGAGATTATTATGTTAAGAGCAATGTTTAGTGGCCAAAGTGGATTAAAAAATTTTCAGACTCAATTAGATGTAATTGGAAATAATATTTCAAATGTAAATACAGTTGGATATAAAACATCGCGTGTAACATTTCAAAACACCTTATCACAAACATTGTCTGAAAGTAGAGGCGCGGGAGATCAATTTGGTGGTATAAATGCATCACAGGTTGGATTAGGAACTAAAATAGCATCTATAGATAAAATTATGACTCAAGGATCATTGCAAAATACAGGGAATAAAACAGATATGGCAATAAAAGGAGAAGGTTTTTTTGTTTTATCAGATGGTCTTTCAAAATATTTCTCTCGAGCAGGTAACTTTACTTTAGATTCTGAAGGACATTTTGTTAATCCATCAAGTGGAATGAAATTACAAGGATGGAATGCAAAAATAACTGATACCGGAAAAAGATATATAGATTCAAATGAGCCTATACAAGATATTACAATTTCTCCAAATCTTGTTATGGAAGCAAGAGAAACCACATTTTTGAATTTGTCAGATAATTTGAATTCTGATGTAGGTATTAAGGAAACTACTCTTACAATTAAATCAGCATCAGGGGATGTTGTACCTGTAAAGTTTACTTTTGAAAGATTAATGTCGGAGCAATATAAGGATAGAATAGTATACAGATGGCATGCAGAAACAGTAGATCCAGATAAAAATTATGAATTATTAGGTGGAAGTAATTATGGTGAAATTGAACTTGACGAAATAGGAAATGTATTAAGATGGTCAAATTATCCTGGACATGTAGTAAGAGCAAACTCAACAAATAATTTTAATTCGTCATTTCCGGCAGGTTCAAGAATTGATTTAGGTAAAAATGGTATAGATTGGCCACTAAGAGCATATGGAGATATATCTGTTTCAGATAGCAATGGGACACCAATAACTCTTTTATCCCAAGATGATGATGATGGAAGTGGAGCTATTGATGCATCTGATAGACCAGATATTTTAATATATAGAGATGCAACTAATCCTAATAAGGTTACTGTAGCAGTTACTGATAGTGCTGGAACACAGTACACAGGAACTATTACTACAGATGGAACATTTTATGATTTGAATAGATTATTTGCCCAAGGAGTAACTTTAGATGATGGAGCAGGTAATGAAATTACATTAAAAAACCTTATATTGGATTCTGGAATTTCCGAATCTGTAGCATTATTACCAGTTGGTCAAACTAATGCTTTATCCATTGAATTATATCAATCTTCAAATGATGAAAAAGCTGAATGGGGCCTTGATGGAGTATATATGATGGATACAAAAGGTGAATTAATTCCAAAATATCAGGATGAAGATAATAGATTACAATTAACTGATGGAACAAATCAAAGAAACGTTAAATTTTTAGGTGGTATATCTTTGAAAGATAGTCAAAACAATGAAGTTTTTTATGATCCAAGAGATATATCTTTTAGTGTAGATGGGACTGGAAATGTTACTATTACACTGAAAGTTGAGGAAAGTGGATCCTTAAAAACAGTAACTTTTACAGATGCGAATGGAGATTCTGCAACGGCAGATAGTGTAGAAGATTTTAATTCCAAAATGGAAAGCGGATGGAAATCTTCAGACGGTAAATATACAATATCAGGTCTTTCAATAATAGAGGCGAATGCTACTGATACATTTGTTTCAACTGTAACAAATGCAAGTGGTGAAGCTACAGAATCTGGAACAGTAAGATACATAGCAGCCAGAAAAGTTATTCAAACCCCTGTTTCTGGTGAATTGCGATTAATAGACACGGAAAACTCCCAAAATTATAAAATTGCAGAATATGAAAATCCAAATGTAGTTATTTCTACAAAAGTATATGATTCTCTTGGTAATGATTATGATATAAATATAAAATATTCCAAAATTTCAGATAATACATGGTATTGGAAAGCTGAAACTGTAGATGGACAACCATTATACAAAATAACTGAAGATGGGACCACCACATCTGATCCGGCTGAAGGTGTTGTAGCTTTTGATGGAAAAGGACAATATTTAACTTCAAGATGGAGATTAGATTCAGTTGGATATGTTGATTATAATACATCAGATAATGATAATGGTGCAATAGGTTTTTGGTTTGACCCAGCAAGTACTGGCGAATCTCCTAATGAAAGAGTGGCTCCTGCATCAGTTGCTGCCGCAGGACCAGTGAAAGTAAATATGAATATGTATGATTTAACACAATTTGCTGCACCTAATTCAGTAAACATCGCAGACCAAGATGGAAATGCTAAAGGTGTTTTACAAAACTTTACTATAAATGACTTGGGAGAAATATTAGGAATTTTTTCAAATGGGAAATCAGATTTAATTGCACAAGTTGCAGTAGCTAAATTTACTAATCCAGGCGGATTAATTGATATGGGAAATTCCTTATTTACACAAAGTGAAAATAGCGGTATTGCAAAAATAGGATCATTTGGTGAAGAAGGTGCTGGAACATTAGTATCAGGTGCTTTAGAAATGTCAAATGTTGACTTATCGGAAGAATTCACTAAAATGATCACAGCCCAAAGAGGATTTCAAGCATCAGCAAGAGTGATAACAACTTCAGATCAAATTCTAACAGAATTGGTTAATTTGAAGAGATAATATGATATTAGCTATAAAAGTATTCTCACCGGAGGTGAGTAAATGATAAAAGTAACTAATTTAGGTGGAAAAGAATTTTTTATTAACCCAGACATGATAGAAAAAATGGAAGAAAGACCAGATACAACAATTCTTTTAAATAATGGGCATATATATATTGTAAAAGAATCTATAGATGAAATTATTAAAGAAATAATAGACTTTAGAAGTAAAATTTTTTCTATGGGCTTTCAAAGAGGTGATTAGATGGATATATCAACATTAGCTGGACTTGGTTTAGCTATTGCAGCTATAGTATTGGGGGCAATTTCAGATTTCGGATCATTAATAGATATACCTTCGTTTTTTATTACTGTTGTTGGTTCAATAGGGGGTATGTTCATAGCAAACCCTAAAGAAGTATCGTTTAAATTCTTTCAAGCCATAATAAAAGGAATTCAAGAACCAACAATAGATACAGTAGAAACATTAAAAACATTGTATTCATTTGCAGAAAAAGCACGAAGAGAAGGATTAATTTCTTTAGAAGCAGATTTAGAAGGACTAGAGAATGAATTTATGAAAGATGGTCTTAGAGCGGCAGTTGATGGTACAGATCCTGAAGAAATTAGAAAAATTTTAGAGATAAAAATGGAACTATTTGAAGAAGAAGAAGGAAAATGGTCTGGAGTACTAAATACGTGGGGATCTTTAGCTCCAGCATTTGGAATGATAGGTACTTTAATCGGATTGGTTCTTATGTTGAAAACATTAAATGATCCCACCACAATTGGACCTAAAATGGCTATTGCACTTATTACAACATTATATGGAGCATTAGTTGCTAATATTTTCTCATTGCCGATTGCTGAGAAATTAGGTAGAAGGACAAAAGCTCAGGTGAATATGTTACGAATGATAACAGAAGGAATATTATCAATAGTTTCTGGAGAAAATCCAAGATTAATGGAAGAAAAGCTAAAAGCATTTTTATCTCCTATAGATAAACAAAGATATGAATCTGAAAAAGAAGGGTGATATAAATGGCTGATAAATGTAAAAAAGATGAAGGGCCACCACCACCAGCAGCATGGCTGGCTACTTTTAGTGATTTAAATTCATTGCTAATGACATTTTTTGTTATGTTATTTTCTATGTCCTCAATATCACCAGGTAAATTCCAACAAGCTGCGGTAAGTTTTAGAAGTCCATTTAGTGGTACACCTCCAAGTGTGTTAACTGGTGGAAGAAGTTTATCTGAAGAAAGTTTAATTACTTCTAATCCGGGTATAAGAGTTGAACTTTTTCGCCTTCAAGATAATCCTAAGTATAAAGGGAGAATTACTATTGAAGAAAATGATAAAGGAACAATAATAAAAATGCAGGATATGGCGTTTTTTGAACCTGGAAGTGCTCAATTAACAGCTGATGCAAAAGAATTGTTATATAAATTAGGTATAATTATTTTAGAACATTCTAATAATGCAATAGAAATATATGGATTTACCGATGATAGACCACCAACAAAAATATCGGTTTATCCTTCCAATTGGCATTTAGGTGCAGCAAGAGCTGCAAGTATTGCAAAGTTTTATGCTGATGAAATGAAGCAAAAAAGAACATTAGAAAGATTAGCCGAAGTAAAAGAAGGAAAGTTTGATCCGGAGTATTATTATAATTCAGAAAGGTTTTTTCCTATTGCAGTAGGAGATAAATCAATAAAAAAAGATATAAATAATTTAAAATCTTTAATTGAAGCCCAAAAGTTAAAATTAAAGGAAGATTTTGAACAAGGAAAAATAAATCTAGCCGATATGCAATTAAAAGAAAAAGAATTAGATAATAAATATAAGGATGAATTAGAAACATTAAGAAAAAAATATAGAAGAATTGATTTATTAATTTTAAGACAGCGTTTGAGATAGTGGGGTGGAAAAATGCCAGATGAAGAAGTTAAAGAAGAAATACAAGAGGGGAAAAAAGGTCCTAATATATTATTATTATTATTAATTGCAATTGTAGTTTCAGTTATATTATCTCTTGGTGGAGCGTTCTTTTTAATTAATATTTTAGGGAAGAACATAGTTCAACAAGCTCAAGAACAGGCACAACAACAAGCTCAAGGTGTTCAACAAAGGGTTCAAATAGGATTAGCAGAAGTAATTAGAGAAGGCCATCAAAGACAATTCATGCTAAAAGGTGGGAACGAAATAGCAATTGTAAATGCATTACAATTAAAAGTAGGTAGTGATGAAAGTAGAGAAGCGATTGCACAATATAATGTGGAAATATTAGAAGCAGTTGGTTTGATATTTATTACTAAAACGCGTGAAGATTTAACGACAGTAGAAGGAAGAGAGATTTTAAAAAATCAAATAAAAAATGCTATTAATGAAATTACAGGATTTGTTGGCGAAAAAGAAAAATTCGGTGTTATTCAAGTTATAATAGATATAGTGGTAATAACTTCAGCTTATTGACAAAAGGTGGTGAAATTATGCCTCCAGATAATGAAACATTATCTCAAGAAGAAATTGATGCCTTATTGCATGCTATGGAGGCAGGATCATTATCTGTTTCCAATGTAAATGAAGAAGAAGATATTATGGCTAATGTTCGGGAATATAATTTCCGAAGGCCAATGAAATTTTCTAAAGAACAATTAAGGACATTACAATTAATTCATGAAAATTATGCTAGAGACGTTTCGACGTATTTATCTTCTCGTGCTAGATCGTATGTAAACGTTACTTTTGCAAGTGTTGACCAAATAACTTTTAGTGAATTTCAACAATCACTAACAAGTCCAACATTTATATCTATTTTTTCTACAGATATATTGCCAGGTAGTGCAGTTTTTCAAATGGGGTTGGATATTGGATATGTTTTAGTCGATAAACTATTAGGAGGTCCAGGTATTCCATTAGAAACACTTAGAACACCTACAGAATTAGAACTTTCTATTTTAAGAAAAGAAGGATTATCTTTAATTAAAGCTTTGAGCAAAGCATGGGCAACAATAGTTCCTTTTGATACAATACTTGAAAAAACAGAATTCAATCCGCAATTTGTTCAAATAGCGGCTCCAAATGAAATGACAGTTTTAATTACTTTATCTATTAATTTTAGGGATATACAAGGATTTATTAATGTTTGTTGGCCATCATCATTATTAGAACCAATTAACGAAAAATTAACAACAAGATTATGGTCACCAGACAGAAAAACTACGCCGCAACAGATTGAAAAATTAAAAAATTCAGTATTAATGACTAAAGCGGAAGTGAAAGCTATTTTAGGTGAAACAAATATACAATTGGGTGATTTTCTCAACATAGATATTGGAGATGTTTTAAGACTTGATTCATTTAATGATGAACCAATAAATATTACAATTCAAGATACTCCTGTTTTTAAAGGGAAACCTGGAGTTTACAAGGGACATTATGCTGTTAATATAGAAAAGGAAGACCCTGAATTATTAGAAAAGGTTTTAGTTGAAAGGTATTTAGAAAGTCTTCAAAATAAATAATATTTGTTTCCTCAGTGGAGGTGTAATTTATGTCAGATGAATTTTTATCTCAAGAAGAATTAGACGCATTGCTGCAAGGGCTAAATCAAGAAGGAAATACTCCAAAAAATGAAAAAACAAATAATATTCCTTCTTCAGGAGGAAAAGATATAAATCCTATAATATTAGATTTAGTTGGAGAAGTTGGAAATATTGCTATGGGTGCAGGAGCTACTACTTTATCAACTTTATTAAAAAGGAAAGTTGATATATCTAGTCCTACACCTATTACACTATTGAAATCAGAAATAAAAAATCAATTTTCAGGAAAGTATTTAATAATATCAATTAATTATAAAGAGGGATTACAGGGGACTAATTTTTTCTTATTTCCAGCAAGCATTTCATCTGTTATTGCTGATCTTATGATGGGAGGAACTGGTGAAAATGTTCCTGAAACATTTGATGAAATTTCAATAAGTGCTTTGGCTGAAGCTATAAATCAGATGATGGGAGCAGCAGCAACATCTTTATCAGAATTTTTAAATTCAAAGGTTGATATTACACCTCCAGAAGTTCAAGTTATAGATTTTGACGATCCTAGTTCAACATTTCCGCCTGAATTAGAAGGAGCTGCAGATACAATAATTGGTATTAAATTTAAATTAAGAATTCAAGGATTAAAAGAGGGGGAAATGTGGCAATTTGTACCTTTAGATATTGCGAATAATATAAAAGATAAGGTTTTAGAAGCTCAAAAAGTGGATATTGAGGAAAAACAACCAGTACAGCAACCGCAGCAGATGCCAACACAGCAACCACAACAAATGCCAACACAGCAACCACAACAAATGCCGATGCAACAGCCAATGGGATATCCACAACAAATGCCAACACAACAACCAGGTGGATATCCACAGCAGATGCCAATGCAACAGCCAATGGGATATCCACAACAAATGCCAACACAACAACCAGGTGGATATCCACAGCAAATGCCAATGCAACAGCCAATGGGATATCCACAACAAATGCCAATGCAACAACCAATGGGATATATTCCACCTGAACAACAAGTTAATGTACAACCAAAAACATTTGGCTCAATTTCTGGACAGCCAATTGAACCTACTGAAAATATAGATCTTGAAAAATTACAATTATTATTTGATATTCCTTTAAATGTATCTGTAGAATTAGGAAGAAGAAAATATTCTTTAAGAGATATATTAAATTTTCATCAAGGTTCAATGATTCAGCTGGATAAATTAGCTGGAGAACCAGTGGATATATATGTAAATGGAAGATTAATAGCTCGTGGAGAAGTTGTAGTTATAGATGAAAACTTTGGGGTAAGAATTACAGAAATAGTTTCATTAGAGGAAAGGTTGAGAGCATTAAAATGAGCAAAAAAAGAATAATAATAATATTATTTTATATTTTTTTAATAAATCTTATGTTTGCTGATAATTTTATTGATTTGATTACAAAATACTCTAAACTTAATGAATTTAAAATGGAATTGAATATAAAATTTGAGGTGGATTCAACCCCCACCTCAATTTTGATGGATTTATATGTAAATAATTTCAAATATTTTTATTTTAAAATATCTAAACCAACTATTTTATCAGGTGTTGAATATTATTATAATTTGCATAAAGATGAATTTTTAACGGAATTAAAAAATGATGTTGATAAATATAATGGGGTTAAAAATAATTTAGAAATTTTTAGAAATTTTATAAATGTTTTATCGATAACCTATTCAAGAGATAAATTTTTTGTTAGGGAAATCGATGATAATAATAATAAGATATATTATTATTATCCGAAATCTAAAACAGCTTTAAAGTTTTTAGGTGTTGATTACACTCAAATGAAAATTTTTCTAAAAAAAGAATTAGATAATTATATTCTAGAAAAAATAGAATTTTTTAATTCTAATAGTAAAAAAGTGGTAATTATAAAAGTTAATATAATTCCTTATGATACCAGTTTTATAAAAAAAAGATTATTAAAAATTCAAAAGTAATTCTGGATATTTATAATTATTGTATCTTTTTAATGTTTTCTCCTTTCCATACTTTTTAAAAGTATTTAAATAATTTAGTTGATTTTCTATTAATCCAAAATTACCGGGTCTTCCATGGCCTGGTATTATTTTTTGTATTCCTTGTTTTTTTAATTCTTCTAAAATTTTTATCCAATTATCTATATTTGCTTCATTTAATTCTGAGTGAATTCCAGAAACTATAATATCTCCTGCAACTAAAATATTTTCTGGATAAATTTTATAAATAGAGGAATCTTCGGTATGTCCTCCTAAAGAAATAGCACTAATAATGGTTTTTGAAGAAGTATTTAAATTATCATTTCTAAATACATTAAAATTACATTTGGACAATCTATTTTGTATGTTAGTAAATTTAAAACCAGATTCTTCAGAAATTTTTTTTAAAATTTCTTCGTTATATTCAAATAATTTTACAAGCGTTTTTTCAGATAAAATAATTTCAAGTTCTCCATAAAAAATAGCTCCAAAAGAATGGTCTGGATGATGATGAGTTAAAAAAACTTTTTTTACAGGTTTTTTTGTTCTTAGTTTGACTATTTCAATAATTTTTTTTAATTTTTCAGGATATAATGATGAATCTATTAGTATCACTTCATCACTTAATTCCACCGCAGTTACATTACTAGCAAAATTTTCAAACCAAAAAACTATTATTTTATTTTCAAGTACTTCTAGCATTGATTTTTCCTCCTTAATTTTATTTCATTTAATAATTCTTTATATATTGAATTTTTTCCTTAAAAATGATAAAATTGTTTGTAATACAAACAATGATAGGAGGGATTATTATAATTAAAGAATTTATTAAGAAAAATTGGTGGAGATATTTAATAGGGATAATTTTTTTATTAATTATTGATTATATGCAAATTTATATTCCAAAAAAGATAGGTAATATAATGGATGATTTAAAATTAGTAAAAGATTTTGAAGCAATAAAATTATCTATATATTCAATAATAATATTAGCAATTTCTATTATGATGGGAAGATTTATATGGAGATTCTTTATTTTTGGCACATCAAGATTATTTGAGTTTAAAACTGCAAATAAAATATTTTCACATATTTTGGATCAATCCTATGATTTTTATGACAAATGGAGAACAGGAGACTTAATGACAAGATTTACAGAAGATTTAAATGCAGTAAGAATGGCTATGGGACCTTCAATAGTTATGCTTATTGATACAGCATTTATGTCTACAATTACAATAATAGCTATGATTAATTTTGTAAATCCTAAATTGACATTATTATCATTAATACCACTGCCTATAATAGGTATAATAACATTGTTTTTTGGGAAAGCTATTAGAAGTTTATTTAAGAACTTACAAAAAACAATATCTGATTTATCAGACCATACAGAAGAAAGTTATGCTGGAATACATGTAGTTAAAGTTTTTTCTTTAGAAGAAACAATGAAAAGAAGATTTAATGAAAGATCACAAAAATATTATGATGCTCAAATGAAATTAATAAAAACTTGGGGATTGATGTTTCCATTAATACAATTTTTGGCATCATTATCAGGAGTTCTTGCAATATATTTTGGTGGGAAAATGGTAATAAATAATGAAATAACCTTTGGGCAGTTGGTTATGTTTTATTCATATATAGGTATGTTGGTATGGCCCATGATGGCTATTGGATGGGTTGTCAATATTTTGCAAAGAGGAAAAGCATCTTATCAGAGATTAATGGAGATTTTAAATTCTAAATCTAGTGTTACAGAACCAGAAGAAATAAATGAAAATTACAAATTTAAAGGGCATATAAAAATAAAAAATTTAAAATTCAAATATCCAAATACTGATAAATATGCTTTAAAAGACATAAATATGGAAATAAATCCAGGCGAAATGGTAGCATTTGTTGGAAAAATAGGTTCTGGGAAATCGACACTTCCAAAATTATTATTAAAATTTTATCCTGTAGAAGATAATACAATTTTTATTGATGGAATTGATATAAACAAATTGCATTCAAAAATAATAAGAAATAATATTGCGTATGTTCCCCAAGAATCATTTCTTTTTTCAATGGCTATTGAAGATAACATAAGTTTTGCATATCCAGAAAATGTATCAGAAGCTCCGAAATATGCAAAAATAGCTAATGTTCATGAAGATATAATGGATTTGCCAGAAAAATATAAAACATTAGTTGGTGAAAGAGGTGTTACATTATCAGGTGGGCAAAAACAAAGAGTTTCAATAGCAAGAGCATTAGCAAAAAATGCTCCGTTTATTATTTTAGATGATTGTCTTTCTGCAGTTGATACTGAAACTGAAGAAGCTATTATTAATAATCTAAGAAATAATGTAATTAATAAAACAATGATTGTTATATCTCATAGGCTAAAAGCTGTTAGAAATGCTGATAGAATTTATGTATTTGAAAATGGTAAAATAATAGAATATGGAAACCATAATGAACTATTAGCATTAGAAGGTGCATATTATAGCATGTATATGAAACAACTAATAGAAGAAAAATTAGAGGAGGAATAATATGCGAACAGCTCATACAGATATATTAAAAGAAGAAAACCAAAGGGGTATTTCTAATTTAAAAATATTTAAAATGCTATGGATGTACATGAAAAAATATTATATAATTTTGATATTATCATTTTTCTTTTTATTTTCATCAACGATAATTGATCTAACTATTCCAGGTGTAATGAGATATGTAATAGATAATGTAATAAATTCAGCATATAAATTTTCAAAGGTAGACGATACCTTTCAATCATCACCTACAGGGGATTATCAGTTAAAAAAAATTGATAATAAATATTATATGGTTAATGAAAATGAAAAAATTAATGTAAGCGAAGAGTTTGTTGATAAAATAAAAAACAAAGCTTTAGATGATATTGCTAAATATACATTAATAATAATTTCTCTTTTTTTAGGGCAACTATTATTTAATTATGGTCAGGTAATTTTTTCTAATTTACTGGGACAAAAAGTAATATATGATATAAGAGATGAGTTGTATTCACATCTTCTTTCAGTTCCATTGGATTTTTTTACTAAAAATCCAACTGGGAAAATTACAACACGAACAGTAAATGATACACAAAATCTATCACAATTTTTTACAGATGTTCTAACCAGTTTAACAAAAGATGTAGCAATAATAATTGGAGTTATTATTGTCATGTTTAAAATGAATATAAAATTAACTTCATATGTGATAGTGATGTTTCCTATAATAGTCGTTGCAACATGGATATTTGGAATTATTGATAAAAAAATTTATTCGAGAACAAGAACAAGAATATCTGCAACAAATTCGTTTTTAGCAGAAAATATTTCTGGGGCAAATGTCACAAAAGCATTTAATCAAGAAGATAGAAAAAGGCAAGAATTTTATGATTTGAGTCATAAATTATATAAGTCGAGAATGCAACAAATAATTTTAAATGGTTTATTTAGACCAATGATGAATGTAATGTATTATATAACATTATCGTTATTATTTTGGTTTGGTGCGAAACTTTTCAAACAAAATATTGTATCCTTTGGGGTTTTAGTTGCCTTTACTTCATATATAGATATGTTTTTTAGACCATTATTTGATATAGCGGAAAAATATGATATATTACAAAATGCTTTCGCTTCAGCTGAAAAAATCTTTAAATTAAAAGAATTAGATCAAGAAGATTTTGGAAAGAGAAAATACAAAGAAATAAGAGATGGTAGTATTAGATTTGATAAAGTATTATTTGCATATGAGAAAGAAAATTATATTTTAAAAAATGTATCATTTAAAATTTCTGCTAAAGAAAACATAGCAATAGTTGGAGAAACTGGATCAGGGAAAACTACTATTATAAAATTAATAAATGGATTGTGTAGACCACAAATGGGTAATATATATATTGATGAAAAAAATTTAATTGACTATGATTTACATTCGTTAAGAAGACAAATTGCTGTAGTTCCACAAGATGTATTTTTATTCACAGGAACTATTCTTGATAATATACGAATATTTGATGAAAGTATAAGTGAAGAAGAAGTAATAGAAGCTGCAAAACAAGTTCATGCGCATGAAATGATAGAAAAATTTCCAGATAAATATTATACAAAAATCTTAGAAAGAGGTAGTACATTATCAGCAGGAGAACGACAACTAATAGCCTTAGCAAGAGCTGTGATATTTAAATCAAAAATAATAATTTTAGATGAAGCAACAGCAAACATAGATGTTGAAACAGAATATTTAATACAAAAAGCGATGGATAATCTTATAGGTAAAGTAACAATAATTTCAATTGCTCACAGATTATCAACAATAAAAACAGCTAAAAGAATTTTAGTTGTACATAAGGGGAAAGTAGTTGAAGAAGGAACTCATGATGAATTGATGCAAAAAAGAGGAATATATTATGATTTATATAGATTACAATATAGCGTTGAGTAATTATTAAAAAAATAAATTAATATATAAAAACCAAAATCCCGGTGAAAGCCGGGATTTTTTTGTATTAATCTTTTAAACTACCTTGAGTTAAACCAGAAATAATATATTTTTGTGAAATGGAAAAAACTATTATTGTAGGTAAAAGCGCTATTACAATACCTGCTGATAATACATTCCATTGAATTCCAGCTTTTGATACTATAGAATATAATCCTACAGGTACAGTATATTTATCAGAAGTATTTAAAAACATAACAGCTGTAAATAATTCATTCCAATTATTGACAAATGAAAAACTTAGAATAGCTGACAGACCTGGAAGCATTAAAGGAATAGTTATTTTAAATAATGATTGTATTTCGTTGCATCCATCAATTAAAGCAGCTTCTTCTATACTTTTTGGTATTCTATCAAAAAAACCTTTAGCCATTATTGTACTAAATGCTGCGCCAAATCCACTATATACTATTATTATACTAATAAGTTTATTTATTAAATGTAATTTTGAAAACATAACATATTGTGGAACCATAATCAAATAAGATGGAATCATTTGAGAGAAAAATAAATATAAAACAACAATATATCTCCACTTAAATTCTTTACGTGATAATACATAACCACTTAACATTGCAAAAATAGTGGAAACAAAAGAAGCTGATAACGATACAATAATACTATTAGCAAAATATTGTTTGAAATTAACAAATTCAAATAATTTTCTATAACCATATAAGCTAGGATTATTTGTCCAATATTTTATTGGAAAGGTATATAATTCATATACAGGTTTAAAAGAAGTTAGTATGATCCAATAAAGTGGGAATATTGCAAATACTAAAAATAGTGCTAATAATACAAATCTAAAAATTTGCCATATGTTTTTTTTCTTCATAGCGAGAACTCCTTCTTAGAAGTTAATTTTAAATACATTATTGTATATAAAATAAGAACTGTTACAATAATTACACCATGAGCAGTAGCTTTGCTATAATTAGATTCATAAAAAACAGTATTTATCATTTTTACTGATAGTATTTCTGTACTACCTGCAGGACCACCACGTGTCATTCCATATATAACATCAGGAAAATTCATTACCCATATTATTCTTAATAAAACAGTATTTATTAATGTAGGTTTAATATAGGGGATAGTTATTTTAAAAAGTTTTGTAAAATAACCTGCACCATCAATTTCAGCAGCTTCATATAATGAATTTGGAATTGATTGTAAAGCAGCTAAAATCATGATAGCGAAGAATGGAATCCCATACCATACATTTACCAAGATAACGGAAAACATTGCTAATGATGGATCAGATAAAAAGTTAAAACCTTCTTTAATAATTCCCATTCGTAATAATATATCGTTTATTACTCCAAATTGGCCATTAAGTAACCATGACCATATTAAGCCAATAGCAAAACCAGATATTGCCCATGGATAAAAAACAAGGCCTGCATATAATCCTCTTCCCTTAAATGGTTCTTTCATTAATAAAGCGAGAATAAATCCAAAAAATAGTTGAAAAATAACAGAAAAGAAAATCCATTTTAGAGTATTTAAGACTACATCAATATAAAAAATATCAGAAAAAATTTCTTTATAATTTTCAAAGCCAATCCATTGTATTTTACCGAAATTAAAGACAGAATAATTTTTGAAAGAAAGCAAAACCCCACTTATTGTGGGGTATAATATAATAAATGAAATTAAAAGAATTGTTGGTAATAACATAAAGAAAATAAATTTTTTGTGTTTCATTTAATCACCTATTTAATACCAGCATCTTTCCAAAAATCGCTCCATTGTTTTAAACATCTTACTACAGAAAGTTTTCCTAATAGAACTTGCTGCATAGTTTTTTCTTGGAATTCATTCCATTTTCCCCAATTTTCATTATCTAGTGGGTATTGTGTAAATTGATAGTGTTCTGAATCTTTAAACATTTCTGTCCATCCTTCAAAAATATTTGAACTAAAATACGCATCATATTTATAAACAGATTTTAATATAGGTAATGCACCATAACTTTTACTCCAATAACCATTAATTTCCGGAGAGCTTACGAATTTAATGAATTTCCATGCTAAATCTTTATGTTTAGAATATGTTGGGATTCCCCAACCAACAAATCCAAATGTTGGATAAGCTTTTCCACTTACACCAACAGGTAATGGAGCTGTTTTATACTGACCAGGTTTCAACATTTCATTTAGCATACCTGTAGTATCAGGATCTTGGAATAGCAATGGAGTGATGCCAGAAACAAAAGCGTTAACTTGCTCATCCCATCCCCAGTTAACAGAATCTTTTGGAGATGTATCTTTGTATAGGCTTACATAAAAATTCAAGGCTTCTACAGCTCTAGGATCTTCAAATATAATCTGTCCATCCTTTGTTAAATACATATTATTAGGATCTATATCATCAAAAAAAGAAGTTACAACAATGTCTATAAATGCAGTAGGGTATCCTTTTCCTCTAAAATCAAATCCATACTGATTTTTTCCCGATTCAGTAAGTTTTTTTGCCATATTATACATTTCCTGCATAGTTTTAGGGTAGTTTTTAAATCCGTATTTTGATAGTACATCTGGTCTATAGAATAGTGTTTTTACAAATATACCATGAGGTAGAAGATATGGTGTATTTTTGTAAATACTTGCTGTTTCTAAAACACCATCTATTAAATCATGTTTTTCTGACCAATCGTTTATGTAAGGAGTTAAATCTTCTAATTTTCCCATAGCAGCTAAAGTGCTTAAATTCCAATCCCCGATTTCTACGATATCTAAAGGTTGTTCAGTGCTAACCATTAAATTAATTTTTTGATAAGCAGTTTCATAAGGTGGCGAAATGACATTAATTTTAACTCCAGGATTTAAGGTTTCAAACATCTCAATAATTTTATTTAATGTGGGAGTTCTCCATGGACTAGAAAAGGCTTCAATTAGATTTAATGTTATAACATCCTCTGAAAAAACAAATAAAGAAACCAATAAAATAGAAATGATCACAAAAATTTTTTTCATACCAACACCCCCTGTTTTTTATATGGTTACAATTTATTATATCATATTTAACATAAATAAATAAAAGATATAATCAAAAATATTTTTCAAAAATTTACACATATTAAAAACTATTGTGATATACTTACACAAAATTAAAATAAATAGCTTATAATTAGATTTAGGATTGTATTAAAAATAATATAAAGTTTGGAGGAAAATTAATGAATATTGCTAAATGGTTGTTTTCATCAGGAGTTTTGCATAGAGTAAGAAAACCAGCAAGATATATAGGTGGAGAATATAATAATATAATAAAAAATACGAAAAATAAAATTAGAATAGGATTAATGTTCCCTGATTTATATGAAGTTGGAATGTCTCATACTGGGTTTCAGATATTAATGCATTCATTTAATAGAAAAGAAAATGTTTTTGCAGAAAGAATATTTTTACCATGGAAAGATATGATTGAAGAAATGAAAAATTCAAATATACCATTATATACACTTGAAACATTTACTCCAGTAAATAAACTTGATTTAATAGGTATTACACTCCAATATGAATTGTCATACACCAATATAATACATGCATTGAAACTTGGTAATATACCTATTTATACCAAGGATAGAACTGAAAAAGATCCTATTATAATAGCCGGAGGACCTTGTGCATCAAATCCTGAACCAATTGCGGATTTTATTGATGGGTTTTATAATGGTGATGGAGAAGAAGTAATAGATGATTTAATAAAAATATTATCTCAAAATATATCGAGAGAAGAAAAGATAAAAAAATTACACGAAACTCCCGGATTCTATGTTCCAAAATATTATACAATAAAAGAAACTAAGTCCGGTTTTGTAATACCTGAATATGAAAATAGAATTAAAATACGTAAAGTAAAAGATTTAAATAATGTTGAATTCCCAGTTGAACAAATTGTTCCTAAAATTAGAACTATTCATAATAGGGCTATTGTTGAAATAATGAGAGGATGTAATAGAGGATGCAGGTTTTGTCATGCTGGATTTTATTACAGACCAGTTAGGGAAAGAACTACAGATGAAATAATTAAATTATCCTTAAAAACTTTAGAAAAGACAGGTTATAATGAGTTATCATTATTATCTTTGAGTACATTAGATTATAGTGATTTAGAAAAGGTTTTAAATAAATTAGAACCTTTTTTGAAAGAAAATAGGATATCAATATCCCTTCCATCATCAAGAGTTGATAAATTTGGTATTGAAATAGGAAGTAAAATATCTGGCGCAAGAAAAACAGGATTAACTTTTGCTCCAGAAGCTGGTTCTCAAAGATTAAGAGATGTAATTAATAAAAATATATCAGAAGAAGAGATTTTAAATGTTGTAGAATATGCTAAAAAATCTGGTTGGAGACGAATAAAACTATATTTTATGATAGGGCTGCCTACGGAAACGGAAGATGATGTTAGGGCAATAGTTGATCTGACTAAAAAAATAAAACATATTACAAAAATAAAAGATATAACAGTTAATGTATCGATATTTATTCCTAAACCACATACTCCTTTTGAAAAAGAAAGATTTTATCAACCTAAAGAAATTAAAGAGAAAATAAAGATATTAAATGAAGTAAAAAAATTTGCAAAACTAAAGGTTCATGATCCATATGTAAGCTTAATAGAAGCTTTATTATCAAGAGGAGATAGAATATTATCAGAATTAATATATAAGGTTGCATTAGAAGAAAATGCAATTTTCGATGAATGGGATGAAGAATTTGATTTTAGAAAATGGGCAAGAAAGATTAATGAATTAGGTATAAATACGGAATTATATCTTGATAAAATTAAAGCAAGTGAATTACCCTGGAAAGTAATTGACATTTTGTTAAAAGAAGAATTTATAAACGATGAGATAGAGAATGCAAAAAATGAAGTATTAACAGGAGATTGCAGGTGGGATGTATGCAGTTTGTGTGGAGTTTGTATTAAAACAGGATTAAATAATATTTTAGTTAAGCAGGTGAAAAAATGATAGAATTTGAGTTTTTGAAAAATAAAGTTATTGAAGTGGGTAAAAATTTATTAAAATGGAGAGAAGAAGAATTTTCCATTAGTTCAAAAAGTTCAAAACATGATTTAGTTACATCTTTAGATTTAAGGGTTCAAGAATTTTTATACAATTCATTAACTCAAAAATTTCCTGAAATAGGATTTTTAGGAGAAGAAAGCGGTAAAAATAATAAACCGAAAACTAAAGGATATTGGGTAATAGATCCTATTGATGGAACTGTGAATTTTTCGAAAAAATTACCTATGTTTTGTATTTCTGCTGCTTATGTTGAAAATGATGAACCAAAATATGGTATAATATATGCCCCTGTAATAAACCAAATAATAATAGCAGAAGAAAATAAAGGAGTTTATTTAAATGATGTAAGAGTTACTCCGAATTGGGCAAAAAATCTAGATGATGCTATGATTTCTATGGGTAATATTAGGGGTAAAACATATGAATACTTTGAAGCATTAGAAACAAAGGTTATGAGAATAAGATTATTAGGTACAGCAGCTTTACAAATAGCATATGTGGGGACAGGTCATTTTGATGCTTTTATTTCTGTAAAGGGGAATTCCTGGGATGTTGCTGCAGGATATATGATAGTAAAAGAAGCTGGTGGAATTATTACAGATTATGAAGGAAATAAAACAAATATATTTAATAAAAAAAATATATACTCAAATCCATATATTCATAGTCAATTAGTTAAAATTATACAGGGGGTGTTTTAGTGAAAGCATTAATACTATGTGCAGGAAAAGGTACAAGATTAAGACCATTAACTTTTACAAATGCTAAACCTTTAATACCTATAGCAAATAAGCCTACTATAGTATATAGTTTGGAAGTGATCAAAGAGGCTGGTATTAATGAAGTTGGTATTGTAGTAAATCCTGATAACAAAAAAGATTTTGAAGAAACATTAGGTAATGGATCACAATTGGGGTTAGAAATAACTTATATTGTTCAAGAAGAACCTAAAGGTTTAGCTCATGCTGTTGCAATTTCAGAAGAATTTTTAAAAGAAGAAGAATTTTTAATGTATTTAGGAGATAATTTAGTAACAGTAGATTTGGGCAAATTTGTTAAAGATTTTAACTCACAAAATATGGATTCATTTATATTATTAACACCAGTTGAAGATCCTTCAAGGTTTGGAATTGCTGTTTTAAAAGATGATAAAGTAGTAAAAGTTATTGAAAAACCTAAAAATCCGCCTTCAAATTTAGCTATTATTGGCGTATATATTTTCAAACCTATAATATTTGAAGCTATAAAAAACATAAAACCCTCATGGCGTGGAGAATTAGAAATAACAGATGCAATTCAATGGTTGTTAGAAAACAATAAAAATGTGGGAGCACATATAGTGTATGGATGGTGGAAAGATACAGGGAAACCTCAAGACCTTATTGAAGCTAATAGAAAAATTCTTGAACAATTAAAAGAAAGTATTAATGAGGGGATAGTGTATGAAAACTCAACTGTTCAAGGAAATGTTGTTATTGGAAAAGGGTCAAGAATTTTAAATAGTGTTATTAGAGGTCCAATTATTATTGGTGAAAATGTATTAGTTTCAGATTCTTATATTGGACCATATACGAGTTTAGGAAATAATGTAACAATAGAAAGTGCAGAAGTAGAAAATTCAATAGTTTTAGATAATGCAACAATAGCTAATTTAGAAACAAGATTGGATTCAAGTGTTATAGGTGCAAATGCAACAGTAATTCATTCAGATGGTAAACCAAAAACAATTAAATTAATAGTAGGAGATTACTCTAAAATAGAAATTCCTAGGTAGGAGTGTTAACATGGTTGAAAAAATTAAAGAATTATGGAAAGAAGTATATAATAATGAATATAAACTTGATGAATTAATAGAATTTTTAAATTCTGAAAAATTAGATAAATCAATTGAAGATAAAGAATGGTATAAAAAAGCTGTTATTTACTCATTATATGTTGATCTATTTTCGGAAAACTTTAAAAACTTAATAACTAAATTAGACTATTTAAATGATTTAGGGATAAATACATTATGGTTATTACCAGTGTTGGATTCACCGCTAAAAGATCAAGGGTTTGATATTAGAAATTATTATAAAATAAGAGAAGATTTAGGAACGAATGAGGATTTTAAATTATTTTTATCAGAAGCTCACAAAAGGGGAATTAAGGTAATTTTTGATATAGCTATAAACCATACATCTAATGAACATGAATGGTTTAAATCCGCAAGTAGTTCAAAAAATTCTCCATATAGAAATTATTATATTTGGAATGAAGATACAAATAAATACAGCGAAGCAAGGTTATTATTTAAAGGTATGGTAAATAGTAATTGGGAGTATAATGAAAAAACTAAAGACTATTATTTCCATAGATTTTATCCATTCCAACCAGATTTAAACTATAGAAATCCAAATGTCTTAATAGAAATGATAAAAATTTTAGTTTTTTGGAAAAAAATGGGTGTAGATGGATTTAGAATGGATGCAGCCCCATTTTTATGGAAAGAGGAAGGAACAAATTGTGAGAATCTTCCAAATACACACAGAATATTAAAAATTTTTAGATTAGCTTTAGACTACGTTCAAGAAGGAAGTATTTTAATTGCTGAGGCTAATTTGAGTCCAAATGATGTAGTTGAATATTTTGGTAATGGTGATGAATGTCATGCAGGGTATCATTTTCCCATTATGCCCAAATTTTTCTTAACAATTGCGGAAAAAGATTATACACACATATTAGAAACATTAAAACCAGAAAATACTCCAGAAATACCTGAGAGTTGCAGATGGTTTACATTCTTAAGATGTCATGATGAATTAACTCTTGAATTTGTAACTAAAGAAGAAAGAGAAAAAATGAATAAATACTATTTAAAGGATAATTTATGGTCATTCAGGGAAGGAGAAGGAATATCTGGAAGACTATATGAATTAATGGATAGAGATATTAATAAGGTATTATTATCTTTCTCAATGTTATTTTCAACTGAAGGTTCTCCTATTATATATTATGGTGATGAAATTGCTGTAGAAAATGATTATGAATTTTATGAAAAAATGACAAAAATAACAGGATTTAAAGATTCTAGATTTTTAAATAGAGGTCCTATTAATTGGAATTATGTTATGAATAAATTAAATGATAAAAAAAACAAAGAATATATTGTTTTTAATGAAATAAAAAATATGTTAAATATAAGAAAGGAATATATAGAATTTTTTGAACAGAAAGGTGAAATTATACCTGTTAAAGATAAATCGTTATATGTTGTAAAAAAGAAATATAAAGATAGAATGATATGGTCTTTTCATAATTTAACAAATGTGTCAAAAGAAATTCCATTAATAAAGGAAGGTTTAGAATTATTTGAAAAAAACAAAATATCTAAAGTTTTGTTAAATCCATATGGTTTTTCTTGGATACTTTTTGAAAATTAAAGCTTGTGCGAAAGCGCAGGCTTTTTTTAATAAATATTTGAGTTGTTTTTTAAATAAAAGATGATATAATAATTATTAAATAATAATGTGGAGGAATGAAAAATGGATTTGAAGCTAGTCTCAAGAAAGAATAACGAAAATGATTTAATTATAAATTTAAATAATACAAAAATAGGTCAAAATTATTTTTCTATTATAGCTGGTCCGTGTTCTGTTGAAAGTAAGGAAATTATAGAAGAAACTGCTCATTTTCTATCAGAATTAGATATAAAAATCATGCGAGGAGGAGTATTCAAACCTAGAACATCGCCATATTCTTTTCAAGGATTAGGTAGGAAAGGTTTAGAATATTTAAAGTTAGCTGCAGAAAAATATAATTTAAAAATAATTACAGAGGCTCTCGATGAAGATAGTTTAGAAATTGTGAATGAATGTGCAGATATTATTCAAATAGGTTCAAGAAATGCTCAAAATTATGGACTATTAAAAAAGGTGGGAAAATTAACTAAACCTATATTATTAAAAAGAGGATTTATGATGAAAATAGAAGAATTTTTATATTCTGCAGAATATATAGCATACGGAGGAAATAAAAATATTATTCTTTGTGAGAGAGGAATAAGAACTTTTGAAACAAAAACGAGAAATACATTAGACATATCAGCAATTCCTGTATTAAAAAAAGAAACATATTTGCCTATAATAATAGATCCAAGTCATGCTGCTGGGAGAAGAGATATAATACCAGATTTGATTAAAGCAACATTAGCAGTTGGTTCAGATGGGGTAATGGTTGAAATTCATCCAAATCCTGAAAAAGCATTATCAGATGGAAAACAAAGTTTAAATTTTATAGAGTTTGAAAAAATTATAGTTGAAATAAAAAAAATATCAAAATGCTTTGGAGTTGATATTAATTGAAAATAGAACCTATAAAAAAAATAAGAGGGGAAATTGAAGTACCACCTGATAAATCGTTATCACATAGAGTTTTAATATTGTCTTCTATAGCTAAAGAAAAAAGCATATTATACAATGTTTTAAATTCTAAAGATGTAAAAAGAACATATAATATTTTAAAAAAACTTGGAATTATTTTTAAAGGGGATTTTGAAAAATTAGAGGTATATCCCAGAAAAATAAAAGATATAGAAAAACCATTATATTGTGGTAATTCAGGAACAACAGCCCGTTTGTTAAGTGGATATTTATCCTCTCAGAACGGGTTGTTTATTTTATATGGAGATAAATCATTGTCAAAAAGGCCAATGAAAAGAGTTATTGAACCGTTAGAATTAATGGGAGCAAATATTGAATCAAGAACGGGGTTAATGCCTTTAATAATAAAAGGAGATAAATTAAAAGGTATAGAATATACTTTGCCAATTCCATCAGCGCAGGTAAAGTCAGCTATTATTTTAGCAGGTATTAATTCAGAAGGTAAAACAATAATTAAAGGTGATAAAGGCTCAAGAGATCATACTGAAAGGTTATTAAAATATATGAATGCTAAAATCAAAATTGATGAAAAAATACAAGTGGAAAAATCTGAATTATCCTGTTTAATTTTCAAAGTGCCAGGAGATTTTTCATCAGCGGCATTTTTTATAGCACTTGGTATATTGCATAGAAATTCTAAAATAAAAATAAAAAATGTAAATTTAAATCCAACAAGAATAGGGTTTCTAAAAATATTAAAAAAAATGAAAGCAAATATAGATTATGATATAAAAGAGACCAATCCAGAGCCTGTAGGTGATATATATGTTGAGACATCCAATGAATTAGAAGGAATTACTATACCTGAAGAATATATTCCAAACGCTATAGACGAATTACCATTATTAGCACTAATAGGTGCGCATGCAAAAGGTAAAACAGTTTTAAAAAATGCATCTGAATTAAGAGTGAAAGAAAGCGATAGAATAATATCTGTAGTTAATAATATGAAAAAAATAGGGATTAAAATAAAGGAACTTGGAGACGGTTTTGAAATTGAAGGGAAACAAAAAATAATAGGAGGTAAAATAAATACATATAACGATCATAGGATTGCTATGATGTTTTCTATTACAGGGTTAATTAGCGAAGAGGGAATTATATTGGATAATCCTAAATTAGTAGATATATCTTACCCGAATTTCTATAATCATTTATTCATTTTAAGGAATTTCTAAGGAATGTGTTATATAATTAACAATCAAAAAATAAAAAGGGAGTGAGAAAATGAAAAAAGGTATATTTTTAGTTATTTTATCATTATTTTCTTTAAGTGTTTTTTCTTTTACAACTGCAGATATATTGGATTCGGTGGTTAAAAAAAATACAGATTATCTTTTAAATGATTTAAATTATGAAAATGATATGATCGATTATGAGAATTCAAAAATAACTGCAAATAGTACAACAGCAAAATTAAATGTTCAAAATATGTATTTTTCAATAATGAGAAATTATGAGAATACTAAAATAAATATATCAAAATCATTGGTTAATTATTTATTCAACTTAAAAAATGCTCAAATAAATGTTCAAATCAAACAATTAAGCTTTGAAAATGCTAAAAAAAATTATGAAGATTCATTAAATTTATATAAAAAGAATCTAATATCTCATTCATCTTTATTAAATTCAGAATATGGTTTTAAAAATGCAAAATATAATTTTGAAAACGCTAAGGTTTCATTAATAAAAACATTTGAAGATTTTAGTTTATTTACAAAATCTGATGAAGCTACTATAAACTATGAAATAAAAACTAATTTTCCTGATATACCTAAATTAATGGATGATGAAATTTTAGAATTGATAAATAAGGATTATGATTATTTGATGCAACAGATATCTTATCAAATTAGTTTAAATGAATATAATGCTACAAAAGATTTTTTAACAGGATCCGAATTAAAGAAAAAAGAAATTGATTTAAGAAAAAAACAGTTGAGTTTAGAGGAATTAAAAATATCAAAGATAAGAGCTATAAAACAATTAATAAATGATATAAATTTATCTAAACTAGATTTAGCATCTTCAGAAATAAATTTAAAATATTTAGAAGAAATTTTGAATGATTCCGAAAAAAGGTATAATAATGGAATAATAGAAAAATCACAGTATAATCAATCAAAGATATCATATTTATCAGCAATTTCACAAATAAATAATAAAAGAATGGGTTTAGTTTTGAAGTATATAGATTTATATAATTATTTTAAGGAAGATATAAATAAAAAATTAATAGAACTCATTGAAATTAAATGAGGTGTAATTAATGAAAAAAATTTTATTTATTTTGTTAATGATACCTGTTTTTAGTTTTTCAAATTGGTTTGAAAATATAAAAGATGAAGTTCTTAATGACACTCAGTATTTAAATGCTTTAAAAATTTTTAATCAATCGAAAGAAAATAAAATTCTTGAAGAAACGATATTACCTAATATTTCAATAGAAAATGGATCTTTTCAGTATTTAAAATCAGAAACATCTGAATCATCATCGTTATCAATTCCTTTTAGAATTACTTCTAACATATTTGATATTAATTTTTCTTTAAATACAAATTTTTCAAATCGAATATGGGATGACTGGAGAGATACATATTCATTTTCAATATCAAAAGAAATTTTTTCTGAAAAAGATGAAGATATTTTATTAAAGGAAATAAACACTTTAAATTCAAAATGGAATTACTTAAATACAAAAAATTTACTTTTTATAAATTATATAACAAAAGGTTATAACAATAATTATTATTCTGAGTTGTATATGATTCAACAAAAATTATATTTAATTCAAAAAAGAGAGTTTGAAAATAACGAAAAAAAATATAAAAACGGATTATTGAATAAAATAGATTATTTAAATAGTAGAAAATCATTTTTAAATTCTGAAATAGCGTTATTAAATGCGAATAAAAATTATGAAGAATATAAAGAATATAATTATGGAAAAATAAATATAATAAATTTATCATTACCTTCTACAGAAATTGTATTTCAAAGATATGATATAGTTGCCGAATCATTAAATGTAAAATTAAGTGAAATTAGAAGAAATCGTATATATAGATTATATTTACCAGATATTTTGATAGGTGTTTCATTTGATTTTAATTATAAAACACCTCCGAATAATGATGAAAAAGAGTTAAGGACATCCGCTTATTTAAATTTTTCCTATCCTATCTATAATAGAGGCTATAGAGATTTTCAAAAAAATCAGATTATTTTAGAATATCAAATAGCAAAGAAAGAATATGAAAATAAATTGAAAGAAATAAACAAACAACTAAATAATTATACAGAAGATTTAAAAAAATTAGAGTTACTATTAGAGAGTAAAAAATTAGATTTAGAAATAAAAAATATAGATTATGAAATGGCAAAAGAAAGATTTGAAAAAGGATTAATTTCAGAAGATTCTTTGGAAAAATATAAGCTGTATTATAATCAATCTATTTTGGAATATGAAAAGGGAAATTTTGATATATTTATTCAAAAACTAAATATATATAATTTATTAGGAATTGATTTAATTCAGTTTCTTGAGGAGGAATCGAAATGAAAAAATATATAACAATTATAATAATAGTTATATTAATAATCTATATAGGAATAGGAATTTATAACAGAAGAGTAGATAATTCTAAAAATGATGAAGTAAAAGAATATATAGAATATCCAGTTCAAAAAGGTAATTTAACTGAAGTAATAGATGTTTCTGGTCATATAAAACCAAAAAAATATAGATTATTATATCCAGAAATTAGCGGAAAAATAGTTGAGATATATAAAAAAGATGGTGATTATGTTAATGTAGGAGATCCCATTTTAAAAATAGATGATAAAAATTACTATATTGCTTATTTAAATGCAAAACAATCATATGAATCTGTAAAAGGTCAGGGGACCTTAGAAGAAGATATAAAAAAAGCGCAGTATGAAAAAAGTAAAAAAGAATTTGAGAGTACAATAATAAAAGCTCCTATATCAGGAAAATTAATTAATTTTGATGTTGAATTAGGTAATTCAATAGGGACAAGCAGTATTATAGGTGTAATTATTGATGAATCCAAATATGAATTTGTTGGATATATTGATTTAATAGATTATCCAAAAGTTGAAGTTGGACAAAAATTAAGTTTAACTATTGATGGGTATTTTAATAAACCTATAATGGCTGTCGTAAATTATATTTCATCTGGTGATTTAACCTCAAATAATGTGACCGTTGCAGAAATAAGGGCGGATTTAATATTAAATTCTACAGGGCTAACAAATTCTTCAAAAATATATGATTCTTCAGAAGAAAAAAAGGTTTTAAATAAAAAACCAAATATAATGAGAACTGCTGAGAAAAATGTTTTTAACTTTAAAATTTTCTCAGGAATATCAGCAGAAGGACAAATATATGCTCTTAGTAAGGAAAATATATTGAAAATTCCATTGTCAGCATTAAAAACTCTAGAAGGTAAAACATATGTATTAGTAAAAAATAATCAAAGTCAACCTGAAAAAATAGAAATAAAAGTAGGAACAATTACTGAAAGTTTTATAGAAGTTGTAGAAGGGTTAAAAGAAGGAGATGTTGTTTTAATAGAATATTCTAAAAGCAGTACATTAAAAAAATCACCTATACCTACCGGCAGAGTATTAAGGAAATGAGGTGAATAAATGAATGATATTGTATTTGAAGTTAAAGACGTAAAAAAAATATATGATATGGGTGAAGTGAAAGTAAAAGCATTAGATGGAATAAATTTTAAAATAAAAAAGGGAGAATTTGTAATAATTATGGGTCCTTCTGGTTCGGGTAAGTCAACTACTTTACATATTATGGGTTGTTTAGATATTCCTACAAGTGGTGAAGTATATATTGATTCTATAAAAGTTAGTGATTTAGATGATAATAAATTAGCAAAGGTTAGAAGAGATAAAATAGGATTTGTTTTTCAACAATTTAATTTATTACCCCGAATGACAGCTTTGGAAAATGTTGAATTGCCAATGATTTATAAAGGAATACCACATATCAAAAGGAAAAAAAGAGCAAAGGAATTGTTAGAATTGGTAGGATTAGGAGATAGATTACATCATAAGCCAACACAATTATCAGGTGGTCAAATGCAAAGGGTAGCAATAGCTAGAGCTTTAGCCAATGACCCTAGTTATATATTAGCAGATGAGCCAACAGGAAACTTAGATTCAAAAAGTGGAGAAGAAGTTTTGAAAATTTTTAAAGAATTAAATAATAAAGGTATGACTGTTATAATTGTTACTCATGACCCAGAATTAGAAGAATTGGGTAATCATAATATTTTTTTGAAAGATGGTAAGATACAAAAGGAGAGTTTCTTATGATAATAGAAATGATGAAAGAAGCTTTAAGGGCTTTATTTTATAATAAAACGAGATCTTTTCTTTCAATGTTAGGTATTATTATTGGAGTGTTAGCTGTAATAATAGTTTTATCTCTGGGAAATGGAGCAACATATTCCGTTAAAAGTGAAATAGAGTCTATGGGATCAAATATATTTTTTGTGATAGCAAAAGGTTCTAGATATTATAAATTAACCACAGCAGATTTAGAAGAATTAAGGATGAATGCTCAATTTTTAACTAATATTACTCCAAGCTTTTCTAGTGGTGGGACTTTTAAATATGCAACTAATGAGATAAATGCTCAATTTTATGGTGTGATTCCAGATTTTATTAAAATGTTTAGCTTGGAAGTAGAAAAAGGTAGAATGATAAATGAATTAGATAATGATGGAATTTTAAAAGTAGCTGTAATAGGTAGTTCTATAGCAGAACAGTTGTTTAATGATGAAAATCCAATAGGTAAAACAATAAAATTGAGTAGAAATAAAGGTAGTATAAATTTTGCTATAATTGGTGTTATAAAACCTACAGGTTCTAAATTATTCTTAAATGTGGATAATACAATTTTTATTCCTTATGAAACAATGGATAAAAGAGTTGTAAAAATTGATGTTGTGAATCAATTTTTTGCAAAAGCTAATTCTAGTGAATTAAATGAAGAGGCAAAAAATGAATTAGAGAATTTTCTATATTCTAGATTTAAAGATGAAAAGGCGTATGTTATTATTAGCCAAGAAGAAATATTAGGAACTATAAATCAGGTAACAGGAATGTTAAATTTAACCTTAGGTGCAATAGCAGGTATTTCTTTATTAGTTGGTGGTATAGGTATAATGAACATTATGCTAGTTTCTGTGACAGAGAGAACAAGAGAAATTGGTATAAAAAAAGCTATAGGTGCAACAAATTCAAATGTTCTAATGCAATTTTTAACGGAATCAATATTTTTAACTATAACTGCAGGAGTGATAGGTATATTTTCAGGTATTTATTTATCAAATATTATTGGCAAATTTATCAATATAGAACCGTTTTTTGATATTAATCAGATAATATTAGCATTTATAGTGTCAGGTGCTATTGGGTTGTTTTTTGGAGTATATCCTGCGGTAAAGGCATCGAGACTAAATCCAGTAGATGCTTTAAGATATGAATAAAAAGAGTAAATTAAAATAAAAAATTGTGATATGGAGATAAATATAGTAAATGAAAGATTTTTTGTATTAATAAAGATTTTTAAAATATTAAGATTTAAGGTAATGAAATATAAAAGATAATAACTTAAGTGATGATTTACTCTAAAGAAATATTGATAAAGTATTTGTAATTTTATGTTTTTTGTGGTAAAATATATCCGGAATAAATTTTATACAAGGAGGGGACTGTATGAAGAAACTTTTAGTAGCACTTTTATTAGTATTTTCTATTTTCACATTTGCAGAAGTTATGAATCCTAACACTATAGTTGATGTAACTATTGGTGAGCCTGACACATTAGATCCACATCAAGCATATGATACAGCTAGTGGTGAGGTTATTTTTAATGTATATGATAATCTTATTGAATATGATGGCTCAAGTTTAAGCGATTTCTTACCAAGATTAGCAGAATCATGGGAAATTGACGGAAACACAGTTAAATTTAAAATTAGAAAAGGCGTTAAATTTCACAGTGGAAATGAATTAACTCCTTATGATGTTAAATACACATTTGAAAGAGCTTTAATAGGAAATCCTGGTGGAGGACCTATCTGGATGTTATACGAAGTATTTTTTGGAGATTACTTCAGCTTAAAATCAGCAGTTAAAGGTTTAACTGGTCATTCATGGTCAGATTTAGTTGATGCTGATAAAAATCCTGTAAGCGATGAAGCAAAACAAATTTTATTAGACTTCTACAAAAAGTATATTGATTCAAAAGTAGAAGTTGATGGAGATTACGTTGTATTCCATTTAGCAGCACCTAAAGTATATTTCTTAAATATTATTGCTCAAGGGTCATCATGGGGTGCAATTTTGGATAGCAAAGCTGCAATGGATTTAGGATTATGGGATGGTAAAGAAGATGGATGGTGGAAATTTCATGATTGGAAAAAAGAAGATTCACCATTGTATGCAAAAGAAATCGGTTCAGGTCCATATGAATTAGTAGAATGGAATAGAGCAGAACAAAAAGTTATTTTAAAAGCATTCCCAGAATACTGGAGAGGCCCTGCAAAAGTTGAAAATGTAGTTATTTGGGGTGTTGATGAATGGTCAACAAGAAAAGCATTATTAGAAAAAGGTGAAGCAGATATCGTAGCTGTACCTGCACAATATTTAAATCAAATTAAAGGAAATCCTGATATTGAAATTATTGAAGGTTTACCAAGTGTATCAGTTACAACATTAAACTTCAATTGGCAAGTAAAACCAGATTCACCATATATTGGAAGCGGTAAATTAGATGGAAATGGTATTCCTACAACATTCTTTGCAGATAAAAATGTAAGATTAGCATTTATTTATTCATTTGATTACAAAAAGATGATTGATGATGTATTAGATGGATACGGAGAATTAGTACCAACAGCAATGCCTAAAGGTTTCTTAGGATATTCAGATGAATTACCTAAACCAAAATTTGATTTAGCTGAAGCTACAAAATACTTCAAGAGAGCTTACAGAGGTCAATTATGGAGAAAAGGTTTCAAAATGACAATTCTTTACAACACAGGTAATGCTGCTAGACAAAAAGCTGCTGAATTATTAGCGGATTCTTTAAAGAAAATCAATGCTAAATTCCAAGTAGAAGTTAGAGGGGTTCAATGGCCAACATTCTTAGATGCTAGAAAAAATGGAAAAATGCCATTATATATCTTAGGTTGGTTAGCAGATTATCCAGATCCAAATAACTTCATTTATACATTCTATCATTCAGATGGTGACTATGGGTACTACTTTGGAGATAAATATGCTGAATTTGCAAATGCACCACAAGCATTCTTTGGTGGTAAATCATTAAATGAAATGATTTCTGAAGCATCATCATTAGTAGATCCCAAAGCTAGAGAGGAAATTTATATTAAAGTACAAGAATTTGTAATTAGGGAAGGTTTAGGTGTTCCATTATATCAACCAGTTGGTGTAAGGGTTCATAGAAAATGGTTAAAAGGTTGGTATCCAAATTCAATTAGACCAGGTGATGATTATTATCACTATTGGAAATCAGAAGAATAATATAAATTTTTAAAGTAATAACTTTTATTTTTGAATAAAGGGGAGGGGATGCGCCTTCCCCTTATTTTTTTGTATTTTTAATGTTATATTTCTATGATATAATATATTGGTTTATATAATATTTACTATGGAGGTGCTTGTATGACGGCGTATGTTATTAGGAGGTTATTACTATTACCTCTTATAATGTTTGGAGTTACACTAATAGTTTTCTCCATGATGCAATTGCTTGGAGAAGACCAACTGTTAGCAGCCTATGTAGATCCTAACTCTTTAGATAAAATGTCAGTCGAAGAGTTAGAAATGGTAAAAGAAAAATATGGGCTTAACGAGGATCCATTTACAAGATATGTAAAATGGATTGGATCTGTAGCTCAAGGTGATTTAGGTTGGTCAATAGTTGGAAAAGAACCTGTTTTTAAAGCTATTATTCACAGACTTCCTTCCACAATAGAATTAGCATTATTTTCTATTTTCCCAATTATAGGTTTAGGTGTTTGGCTTGGAGTTCAAGCGGCACTTCATAGAAATAAATGGCAGGATCATGCCATTAGAATTTTTTCTATAGTAGGTTGGTCATTTCCGGATTTTGTATTCGGATTAATTATCCTTATGGTGTTTTATAGTTGGCTAGGTTGGTTCCCCCCTGGAAGAATTAGTCTGGAAATTGAACAAATAATTAATTCTCCAGACTTTCATCAATATACAAAATTGATAACGATTGATGGATTATTAAATGGAAGATTAGATGTTTTTTGGGACGGATTAAGACATCTAATTGGACCAATTTTAACTTTATCCTACTTATGGTGGGCATATTTAATCAGAATTACAAGATCATCAATGCTAGAAGTTTTAAGTAAAGATTATGTAAGAACTGCAAGGGCAAAAGGTTTATCTGAAAGAGTAGTTATTAATAAACATGCAAAAAGGAATGCTTTAATTCCTGTTGCAACTGTTGCTGGTTCTATGATTATTGGTTTAATAATGGGGGTTATTATTGTTGAGACTATATTTGTTAGACCAGGTATTGGAAGTTTTGCAGCAAAAGCTGCAGGGCAGCTTGATTATGCTTCAATAATGGGTATGTTATTATTCTCATCATTCTTGTTAATAGTTGGTAATTTAATAATCGACATATCATACGCATTAATCGATCCTAGAATCAGATACGAGTGAGGTGAGTGAAATGAATGAAGAATTAAAAAGAGCTCTTAGGAAGTTCTATAAAAATCCTTCAGCAATGCTAGGAGTTATATTATTGATATTTTTTATAATAGTGGCTGCTTTTGCTCCTCTTTTAGCACCACCACAAATTCCTATTGATCCCGAAATAGAAAATATGGAACAAATGATAAATGATTTAGAAGAATCAAAGAATATTTCATTAATAGATGATATAACAATGTCTTTCACAGATTATTATGATTTCACATATGGGTTTTATTTAGATTTCGCAGAAGATATTAAAAATTTAAAGGATGTTTTGAAAAATTATCAATCAAATAAATCAGAAGAAAGTTTAAATAAATTAATTGAAACATTAAGTCCTTTAACTGAAGAATATATATTAGATGAATCATATTTATTTAATATACAAGATAATCTAAATGATTCAAAAAAACTTAATGAAGCTTTAAAAGATTTAGAATCTGGAATCGAAGCATTTTTAGCAAAAGCAAAAAATGCTGAAAAAATGAAAGAAGAATTAGAAGAAATTAATTCAAAAAATAATTCAGTGGAAGAATTTTTACCAGCTGCTAAAAAGTATTTTAAAGATTTAAAAGAAAATTATATTAAAGATTTAAATTATGATCCATACGTTATGCCTATTGTTACATACGAAAATACACCTCAGCCTCCATCAAAAGAACATCCGTTTGGTATTAGCAATGGAAGAGATATATACTATGGTGTAGTTTGGGGTACTAGAACGGGATTTAAAATAGGTTTAATTGTAGTATTAAGTGCTACAGCTATAGGTTTAGTAGTTGGTTCTATTTCAGCTTATTTTGGTGGATGGGTTGATGAAGTATTAATGAGAATTACAGATATTTTCATGTCAATTCCATTTATGTTATCTGCTATGGTTTTAACTACAGTTTTAGGTACAGGATTAGATAAAGTTATGATTGCTATGATTGTTTTCGGTTGGATGGGTTCAGCGAGATTAATCAGAGGTAATATTTTACAAGCTAAAAATGATCAATATGTATTAGCTGCTAAAGCCTTAGGTGTAAGAGATTCAAAAATAATCGTTAAACATATATTACCAAATACTATATTCCCTGTATTAATTCAAGCTTCTATGAGGATTGGTTCTATGGTTATTACAGCAGCCGTTTTAAGTTTCTTGGGAGTAGGAGCACCTCAAGGATATGCTGATTGGGGATCAATACTTAATTATGCAAGAAACTGGATATTAGGCGGTACTGGTGGAGCATTCCAGTACTGGTATACTGTTATGTTCCCAGGTACAGCTATGGTATTATTTGTTTTAGCATGGAATTTAGTTGGCGATGCACTCAGAGATATCTTTGATCCGAAACTACGTGGTTAGGAAGGAGGCAAATAATGAAAGAACCAATATTAAAAGTAAATAATTTACATACATATTTTAGTACTGAAGATGGTGAAGTTAGAGCAGTTAGAGGAGTATCCTTTGATGTTTATGAAGGCGAAACAATTGCTATAGTTGGTGAATCCGGATCTGGTAAATCAGTTACTTCTTTAAGTATTATGAGATTATTAGACGAAAATGGAAGAATAGCAGACGGTGAAATAATTTACAAAGGTCAAGATATATCAAAAATACCTGAAGATGATATGAGACATATAAGAGGAAAAGAAATAGCAATGATTTTCCAAGAACCTATGACAGCGTTGAATCCTGTGTTTACAGTTGGAGATCAAATTATTGAAATGATAATGCTTCATATGGGAATGAATGAAAAAGAAGCTAGAGAAAGAGCTATAGATTTATTGAGAAAAGTAGGTATTCCTGAGCCTGAAAAACGTGTAGATCAGTATCCACACGAATTATCTGGTGGTATGAGGCAGAGAGCCATGATAGCTATGGCCTTATCTTGTAATCCAAAAGTTTTAATCGCTGACGAACCTACGACAGCTCTTGATGTTACTATTCAAGCGCAAATTTTGGATTTAATGAAAGAGTTACAAAAAGAATATGGAATGGCGATAATATTTATAACTCATGATTTAGGGGTTGTTGCTGAAATGGCTGATAAAGCAGCTGTTATGTATGCTGGTAAGATTGTAGAATATGGCGATATAGTATCTATATTTAAAAGGCCAAAAAATCCATATACTTGGGGATTAATGCAATCAATACCAAAATTAAATGAAGAAGTGGATAGATTAATGTCTATACCCGGAACAGTTCCTAACCCTAGAAAATTTCCAAAAGGTTGTGGATTTTCTAATAGATGTTTCTTAGCTAAAGACAGATGTAAAGATGAAATGCCTGAATTAATTGAGGTAGAAGAAGGGCATTTTTCAAGATGTTTTTATATTGATGAATTGGTTAAAGAAGTAGAGAAATCAAGGGTAGGTGAAAAATAATGTCTCAAGATAAAAAAATATTATTGCAAGTAGACAATTTAAAAAAATATTTTCCTGTAAGAGCAGGTGTATTTAAAAAAGTAGTAGCTCATGTTCAAGCAGTAGACGATGTTTCATTTAAAGTTTTTGAAGGAGAAACCATTGGATTAGTTGGAGAATCAGGTTGTGGTAAAAGTACAACAGGTATGACTATATTAAGGTTATTAAATCCTACAGCAGGAAGAATAGTTGTTGATGGTTTAGATACAACACCTTTATTTTTGCCAAAAACAAGAGTTCATAAATATATTAATGAAACGTATATTGATAGATTTAATGAATTAAAGAATAAATATGGTAGTGAAGAAGAAGTAATAAAAAATCTTAAGGATGAATTAGATAAAAAATATGCAAATATATACTTTGAAAAAGGATATAACGGATTACATAATGAAATGTTGTCAAATTTAAACGAGAAAAGAAAATGGTTTAGAAGAAATATGCAAATAATATTCCAGGATCCATATTCATCGCTAAACCCAAGATTGAGAATAAGAAGTATAATTGCAGAAGGATTATTTACACATGGTTTAGTAAAAAATGGAGCAGAAGCAACAGAAAAAGTAAAGGACTTATTGGAAAAGGTTGGATTATCTTCAGAATACATTTACAGATTCCCACATGAATTTTCTGGAGGGCAAAGACAAAGAATCGGTATTGCTAGAGCTTTAGCATTAAATCCAAAATTAATTGTTGCAGATGAAGCCGTTTCTGCACTAGATGTTTCTATTCAATCGCAGGTTATAAATTTATTAGAAGACTTACAAAATGAATTTAAATTGACATATGTATTTATAGCTCATGATTTAGCCGTTGTTAAGCATATTTCTGATAGAGTTGCTGTTATGTATCTTGGAAAAATAGTAGAATTAGCTGATAAAAAAGATTTATTTGCTAATCCATTACATCCATATACAGTTTCATTAATGTCTGCTATTCCAATACCTGATCCAGAATACAAGAAAAAGAGAATTATTTTACAGGGAGATGTTCCTAGTCCAATTAATCCACCAAGTGGTTGTAGATTCCATCCAAGATGTCCTATTGCTAAGGACATATGTTCAAAAAAAGAACCTCCACTAGTAGAATTAGAAAATGGGCATCAAGTTGCTTGTCATTTTGCAGGTCAATTTAAAGGTTAATAGGAAAGTAAATTTAATATATATATATTTAAAAAGATAAGCGCGGTTAATCCGCGCTTATTTAATATGCTTTATAATTATATTAATAACTTCTTGAACTATTTGATAATCTAAAAGTTTCAGTTCTATCATTATCATTTACTATGTGCAAATATCTGTCTTTGGCTTCTTTAGCTTTTTTCTTTAATATTGAAGGTAAATCAGAGTTTTCAAATTCTTCTTTTAAAATGTTCATTAAAGGTTCTTCAAAATAGTAACCATCCTCTATTTCTTCATCAAAAACGATATAATTCAAATGTTCATCGGTAATTCGCTCTGGAAAAGCTTTTATTAAAAAATTTAATGTGTATTTAGCGAAAGTGTCTACAACATCTTGAGGTCTTTTTGCATGGTTTAACATGTCATGATATTCTTTTTTTGTTTCTTCGTAAAATTTAACATATGATTTCATCATGCTTTCCCCTCCCTGTTTAGTCTATATTTTTTGACTTAAAAAAGAGGAAAAAGTTCTTAATATAACCTATCGTAGTAATAATTTATAATACTCATTGTATATATACCAGCTGTTTCAAATCTCATAATAGTATTACCTAAATTTACTCTAAATATGGTATCGGGTAAATTAAGTAATTCGTCTTTAGAAAATCCCATATCAGGACCAAGAATAATAGAGAGTTTTTTGCTAGTATTATTTTTATCTAGTGCATCTTTTAATGTCTTGGTGGCTGTTAAATCTAAAAGAATAGGATTATTTATTAAATGTAAATTATTAAAGTTAAAAAAACTAATGTTAGGGAAAATAGGATTTTCGGATTGTTTAGAACTTTCAATGATAATTTTTTGAAATTTATCTAAAGATTTATACTTTAATTGAGACTTTTGACCATGAAACAAGTAAATATTATTTATTCTTAACTCAACCAATTTTTCAATTAAGATTTTTATTCTATCAAATTTACTTGCACCTATGTAGAAATCAATTTCAGGTTTGAAGGTTTTCATATACTTTTCTTTTGAATTAATTGTACAAATTGTTTGATTTTTTTTTATTTTTTCAATTTTACAATGGTATATATAACCATTTCCATCAAAAACTTTAATTTCATCACTTTCAGATAATCTCACTATTTTTAAATGGGCAGTTTCATTTTTATCAAGATAAATTTTATCGTTTTCAACAATACCATAAAAAGCATTTGGCATTAACCAATGACCTCCACACCCATATAAGGAATTAAGACCTTTGGAACTTGTATTTTACCATCAGGCAATTGATAATTTTCTATTATAGCTACAAGAGTTCTTCCAACAGCTAAACCTGAACCATTTAATGTATGTACATATTCCATTTTATTTTCCCTTGTTCTATATCTAGTATTTCCTCTTCTTGCTTGAAAATCTTTAACATTACTACAAGAAGAAATTTCTTTATATGCGTTATAGCTTGGCAGCCATACTTCAAGATCATAAGTTTTAGCAGCGCCAAATCCGAGATCACCTGTACATAAAGTAATAACTCTATATGGTAACTCTAATAATTGTAATATTCTTTCTGCATGGAAGGTTAATTCCTCTAAAGCTTTTTCTGAATTATCTGGAGTTGTATACCAAAATAATTCAACTTTATCAAATTGATGTTGTCTAATCATCCCTCTAACATCTTTTCCATAACTCCCTGCTTCTCTTCTATAACATGGAGTATATGCAACATACTTTAATGGCAATTCTTTAAAGTTCAAAGTTTCGTTTTGATGCATTCCTGCTAATGTGACTTCAGCAGTAGGGATTAAAAAGAGGTCATCTTCTTTTGTGTTATAAGCATCCTCCTCAAATTTTGGTAATTGACCTGTTCCTAACATGGTTTCTCTTTTCACTAAATGTGGAGGAGCTATTTCAATATAACCATGCTCTTTAGTGTGAACATCTAACATAAAATTTATTAATGCTCTTTCTAATTTGGCTAACTGAGCTTTTAAAATAGAAAATCTTGAGCCACTTAATTTTGAAGCTCTTTCAAAATCTAGCATTCCCAATTCAGGTCCTAAATCCCAATGAGCTTTTGGTTCGAAACCAAAATCTTTAGGGTTTCCCCATTTTCTTATTTCAACATTATTATCTTCTGATTTTCCAACAGGAACACTTTTATCAGGAATATTAGGTATATATAATAATTTTATATGAATTTTATCTTCTATATCTTTCATTTGAATTTGTAATTCTTTTATTTTATTTCCAACCTCTTTTGATTCTTCCATCACTTTTTTAAATTCACTCTCATTCCCAACAGCTTTTAATTTTGCAACTTGTTTTGAATAAGAATTTCTTTTCGCTCTTAATTCCTCAACTTTTTTTTGTATTAATCTTTTCTTTTCATCTAATTCTATTATTTGATTAACTAAATCTGTTTCATGATTTCTCTTTTTTAATGCATCTATAACTATCTCTGGGTTTTTTCTAATTAATTTAATATCTATCATTTGTTTTCCTCCTTATTTTCTATTTCAAGAGTTAATTTTACTTTTTGTGCGGATATTTCATTTTTATCAGTTTTGAATGTTGCTTGTGTAGATCGCATATCAATTTTTTTCTTTTTATTTTTTATATTTACACTATCTTTTAATATTAAAATTTTTGTATTTTCGTCATATTTAAAAGATTTTGCGTAAATTAAATAATCATCTTTAATAATTTTAACTAAATTTTCGCTATTTGTCATTTTACCTGAATATGTTTTGTTTTTATTATCAAAATCAATAATATCACAATATATAAATATAATTTTATTCTCTTCTTTTAGAATAATTTTTGTTTCAACATTTCCTTTTAGTGTACCAGTATCAGTTTTTAAATCATAATTTAAAAAAAGTGATGTAGCCTCCATAGTATCTGTATTTATTTTTATAGTACCTTCAGATTCTAAATCTCTCCATTCATCATTTATAAGGGTAACTGTAGCTAAATTAGTTAACACCTCTAATGTATCTTTTGTTACATGAACATTATTTTGTAAAACATAATAATTATCTCCACCTTTTACTGAAATTGCACTTACGTGAATAGTAGAAGAGAATATAATTAAAGATAATAATATAAATAATAATATAAATATTTTTTTAATAATCATCATAATCACCTCATTTTTTTGTTTATCCATAACTGAGTCATTTTTTTTGCATTATTAAATGAAGCTCCACTTAACGATTCAAAAGATATTTTTAGTGGAGATAATATTTCTTTTTCTTTGGTAATTATATCAAATAATTTCTTTTTTCTCAAGAAAAAGGAATATAATAAGATTTCAGCCCCATTTTTGGGATTTGGTAATTTTAATGAACATTCTAAAGATGTTATTATATCTAAATCATCAATATATAATGGGCTTAATGAAATTTCAGCTGTTGGAACTAAATACATTTTATTATATTCATAGTATTTAAAAAAAGGTGGTGAAGAAAATGAAGATAATAAAGCATCTACATAAAATTCATTATAATTAAAATTATAAATATTTTTATTTAAAACATCATAAGTTTCTATTTGAAAAAAATCTCCTAAATCTTTTAACTTTATATTACCAAAATAATCATAAAGTTCTTTTTTTAATTCTTTATGAGATTCAAATTCGAATTGCTTTTTTTTATTTAATTTCCATAACGTTAGAGCCTGATTATATAAGTTTTCATATATTTTATCTTTAAAAAAATACCTGCTTAATATTTTAGAATTTTTTATAAAGGCTATCATTTTTCCGAAAAAATTTTTTTTATATTTTGATATAAAAAAAATCATTAGAGTGCTTATTCCAGAAGCTCTAATAAAAATAGGTATATTATAATTTAAAAATTCAGTAATTACGCCAGAATTCCAATACAATCCATATTTAAAATCTCCTGAACCAATTTTAATTTCTTTCATATAATTCACCTAATTTCATTTTTGCTTCATAATATATTTCTTGGTATTTGTCGAATTCAAACCATTCATATATAGAATCAAAAATATATAATTCATCAGCTTTTTCTAGTGAATATTGAGTTATATATTCTCCACTAATAGAAGAAATATAGTTAATATATTCCAATCCATCACTGAATTTTTTAATATTTTGAGGAATATGTGAAGCTATTACATAATTAGCACCAAGTTTTCTACATAATTCAATGGGCACTTCTTCTAATACCCCACCATCTATCAATCTCATTCCCCCCATAAGTTTAGGTGTAAATGCGGCAGGAACATTGGAAGAGGCCATTACTGCATCTAATATATATCCTTCAGTAATTTCTTCTATATTTTCAGAATCTAAATCTAAAGATACCACTCCAAAAGGTATTTTACAGTCTGAAAATCTTTTTTTATAGAACAATGATTTTAATAAATTAAACAATAAATCATTATTCAAAATACCGGTTGAAGATAATAATTTAGCAAATCCTGTTATTTTATTTTCTAAATTCTTTTTTATATAGCTAACTTCTTTAGATGAATGATTAATTATAAATTTTAATTTTTTCATAATTAATTTACTATTGGGTTCTAATGCATATAAAGCACCAATAATAGACCCAGCACTACAGCCAGTGATGGCTGTAGGTATTTGATTATATTTATTTTCTAAATATTCCAATAAAGCTATATGAGCCATGCCTCTAATTCCACCGCTACCTAAAGCAAGACCATATTCCATTACATACCTCCCATAACTACGAAAACGGCTAATCCACCAACTATTCCGCCTATTAGACCGTATATAATATTGTTTAAAATATTCTGATTATTGATCCTTTTTTCAAGTTCTTCAATTTTTGAACTTAGATTAGTTGAAACTGATTGATCAGTTTTTAATTCTAATAACTCATTATTAATTCTATTATTTTGTGATTTTATATTTGTAATTTCTTTTTCCATAGAAATTACTTTTTCATCAAGATAAGACATGTCTGTTATATTATCTACTTTTTGTTCTACATTATTCAATCTCACTAATATAGATTCAAGCGATTTCATATTGTCTTTGATTAAATCATCTTTTATTTGCATATACACGTAATCTCTAATCTCATCTGATTTGTTTATAATGGATTGTGAAACCATTTCATTTATTATTTCTTTTAAAGTATCTTGATTATTTGCAGGTAAGTTTTTTAAATTATATATAGACCCTTCTAAAGCTTTTAATCTGTTTTCAAAAGTATTTATTTTTAAGGTTTCTTTATCAATAATACTTTTTAGTTCATATAATGATTTAGTGTTTGTTAAAACATTTTCTTGCAAGTTTTTCATACTAAATTCATCTATTGTTGAAAGCTTTGGTAAAGCTGTATTCAACTTTTTAAAAAAACTACTTATATCTTCGATCCCATTTTCATTTATAGCATTTTTGAATTCATCAAAATCCTTTGCCATATTTAAAACTTGTTCTGTTAAATTTGATACAGCATAATCATTTGTATTTATTCTAGCTTCAATTTGATCTAATTTAGTAAATAAATTAGAAATGCTTTCACTTTTTTTATCAAATGCAGCACCTTCTAAAAGAGCGATTCTTTGATCATATTCATGTAATTTTTGATTAAAGGAATTAATTTCATCTGCTGCATTTTGAAGTTGTGCCATGTTGTTGACTTTTTCTTCTAATATAGATAATCTATCTAATAATTCTTTCGGTAATTCAACTTGAGTAGACGTTTTTATATTGCTAAATTCTTTTTGAATGTCTAAAAATTTTTTATCAAGAGTATTCAATCTATTTGAAGAATCAGACAATATGTTTGAATAGGAATTTATAATTTTTTCTAATTCATCTATTTTAATCATCAATGAATCTGTCAAGTTTACTTTATTTTCTAGGGTTTGAAGTTTTTTTAAGAGTAAAGAGTCATTTGAAATGGTTGAATAGTCAGTTACAGTGACTCCTGATGTTTCTAATTGAATTATTTTATCGCTTAATTCTTTTATTTGGTTGTCTAATTCAGGTATTTTTGTCGTCAAATTTATTAAAGGTTTGACCTGTAAATCAAATTTTTGCTGAATTATATTGTCAATATATTCAGTTGAATAAGATATTTCGTTTTTTAAATTGTTTATTTCATTTATTAATTGAGTGATTGTAGCATTTTCGCTTTCTTTCTTCCATCGCATTTGTGCTGAAACTTCGTTTGTAATATATAATTTTAATCCCTCTTTTTCTTTATTAAACAATCCATCTATATATGATTTATAGTTGTTTTTTTCTCTAGTTAGATAATCATCTAAAGTATTTGTCATATATTCCTTGGTTTTTGCAAATTGATTTAAAACTTCCTCTACAGCTGTTTCAAAATCATTCATTCTATCGCTAAATATAACAATAGAAGCTAAAGTAGTTTCATATAATTCATTTATTTTTTCTACGGCTTTTTCTTCTGCAACAATATAAGCATTTTGAGCAATTACATTAAAAATAGGGTTATTTGAATCTGTTGAATTTATTGTTATAGCATTTTCTAAATTTTTAACCTTCGAAGATAATTCAAGTACAGCATCTTTGGTGGTTTTATAATCTGCATCTAACGAAAAGATAAAATTTTCCATTGTATAAACTCTATCAGGTAATTTTTCGGTTTCCAATTTAGTTAAGGATGAATCCAAAGTTTCAATACGTTTTTTATAATTCATATCTAGATAGTCCAAAAGTTTAGAACCAAATATAGCTAAATCATATCTTGAAACAGATATAGCACCGTTAAATTTACCTTCAGTATCGGTTTCCATTATTCCAGCTTCTACAGTTTTATAAACATGAGGATATACTGGAGAAGCAGGTTTTACATCAACTATTTCACCAAATATTATTGAAACAGAATATAATAGAAAAATGAAAATAGACAAATTTTTCATTATAAAGCCCCCTTAATACCAATTATCTAAGTTTATATATTTTCCCTCATCTGATATATATATATATCTTTCAGTTACTTTTTTCTGCCCTTTGTATAAGCTTATTTTATGTATTCCATACTCCAATCTTAAATCAAGGTTATTAGAATTATATTTTACATCATCAACGTAAATATCAAAAGATTTAGTACTATTAATTTTAACAGGAACCAAATTTGATTTTGAAAAAAATATAATTTTGTGTTCATAATTATTTGTATTTATATCTAAATTATAAACTTCGCCATTTTGAAATTTAAAAGTAACATTATGGGTTCCGGGTTTAATAACATACCCTAAAACATAACCTTTATTAACATATTTCCCGTCTATATAAATTAAAGAATAACTTGAAGAAGAAAATAATGAAATAGCACTAACTTTATCAGAATTTGTAAGAAATATAGTTTGAGTTCTATTTTTTCTTAAAATAGTCGATTTTTTTACATTTGAATAGTATACATCTATTTTTTTTTCATCTTGCATAGTGTCAATTAATATTGTTGATGGAGTAAACGTATATGTATTCCCTATATAGACTAATAATTTTGTTGGCGATAATACTTCTACTGCAGTCGATAATTTTGGATTTAATATTAATTCTTTCGGGGAATCTTTAGTTATTAAATATCTGAAAAAGATATCTTCATTAGTCTTTGATATAGCTTCAATAACATGAGGCTTTCCATCTAGTTCAATATATTTAACATTTTCTCCAATGTATTTTCCATCTAAATAGAAATCCATATTTTCAGAATTATTTAACTTTACTATTCTTGAATTTTCATATAATTCAAAAAATAATTGTTTCATTTCTGTTTTTTTATCTAAGTTTATTGATAATTCTTTTGATATGTAACCAATTTTTGATAAAATAATTTTTAGATTTCCAGATGAAACTGTAAATGTATTAGGTGTATATCCCATTCTTTTTCCGTTAATAGTTACTAAAGCATTTTGAGGAGATGAATCAATATATAATTGTATTCCTTTTTTTAGTTCAAAGCTTATTTTTGCTAGATTCTCATCAGTAATTATTATTTCTTTTTCCAAAGGTAAATAATTCTTTTTTTCTAAATGTATATTATATTTTTTATTTAATGATAATATTGTTGAAATTGGAGTTTCTCCCAAGTATATATCATTTATATAAAGTTTAGCAGTTGGGGTAGATTCAAAAGTAACCATTCCATAAGGAATTAAATTAACAATAATTTTTTTTGTTTCAAAAGGAGTTAAATTTAATTGTATTGTTTGAGGTTTATAACCATCATAGTAAACAAGAATTTCATTTATATTTGTAGGAATTTTTATAATATCACCATTTTGGATTATAAATTTTTTTTCATTATATTCAATATAAAATTTATTTAAGTTTGAATGTATTTCTACACTTGCAAGAGGAGTCAATTTAACATTTAATATTTTATCAGAATCAAGAGTGATAGTTGAGACATAGTCGGCATAACCAAATTTTGATATTTTTATATTATAAGTTTTTTTGTTCAACGATATAGTTTCCTGGGTTGTGTTCATTGTTAATGTGTATTGGCCATCTAAATATACAATAGCTCCTTTGGGTGCTTGAATAGTTAAATTTACAGAAAAAGAAAAAATGGTGAGAAGAATAAAAATTAACATTACTATTTTATTTTTATTCTTTTTCATTTTTTCTCACCTCATTTATAGTGTTATCAAGTTGTTCCAAAAGAATCATCAATGTTTCAGGATTTTCAACTTTTTGAATTACTTTATTCATAAACGAAACACGTGTTTTTATCACTTTTTCAATGACATTTTTCCCTTTTTCAGTTATAGTTATAGTTGTAACTCTTTTATCTTTTTTATCTTTTGCTTTGCTAAGGTATCCAGAGGCTTCAAGTCTTTTAATTAAACCTGTAGTTGTACTTTTGGTTATTCCAAGTGTTAGGCTTATATCGGTAACTCTTTTTGGACCACGAAAATATATTATTTGTAGTAGATCAAACTGTGCAGGAGATATATCGGTATTTTTAATTATTTTTCTACCTTCTACTTTGATTTTAAAACATATGTCTCTTAAAATTTTTTCAAAATTTTCTAATCTCTTTTTTTCCATAATGTTCCTCCTAACTATTATTATTTTATTATTATTGAAAGAGAGGTAATTTAAGTGGTAAAAAATATAACATTTTCAGCTATGTTAAGCGTAATTACAGTACTTTTATTTACTTCGCAAATGATTATTCCACTCGCAGGTGTGTTTATAGCATTTTTTAGTCTGATTCCTTTAATTTTAACATATAAATTGACTAATTTAAAATATTTTATAATTGCAACTTTAACTTCAGGTTTTTTAATATTAATATTAAACGATATTTTTGGGTTTATATTTTTTTCAACATACTTACTGCCACCTGTATTAAGTATTGTATATAATAAAAAAAATAAAATACCCCACATTATATTTTTTCTCGTACCAGTAGCATCATCCTATTTTATGTATAAATCTTTTTTTAATTCAAAAATATTTGAGTATATATGGCCATTAATTGGGGCATCAACATTTATAGTTGTAAAATTTTATTATATAAAATTATCTGAATTAATATTAAAGAGGTTAAAAGCTAAAGGATTTTAAAAATTACATTTATAACATAAAATCAAAAATTTAAAGATGATAATTCATTAATTTTTGAGAATATTGCCTAATTATATTTTATCAGAAAAACAATAAAAAATAAAATATATGTTATAATGAAAATAGAATTAATTACGAGGTGATTAAAATGGAAAGTATCGATGTTGTTGTAGAAAAAGTAGTAAATGGAGGATACGGCTTTGCAAGATATGATAATAAAATATATTTAATTGAACATGCATATCCTGGTGAATTTGTGAGAATAAGAGTAAAAGGAAACAAAAAAGATGTATATTTTGCTGAAGTTGTAGAATATTTTGAAAAATCACCATATAGGAATAGACCAATATGTCCACATTTTAGGGAGTGTGGAGGATGCCAACTATTAGATTTAGACTATAATGAACAATTAAAAATTAAAACAGGAATTGTAAAAGAACAAATGAGAAGAATTGGAAAATTAGATGAAGGGCTTGTAATGGATGCTGTGCCATCTGATGAAGTAATCCATTATAGGAGTAAAATGGAATTTGCTTTTTCATATGATAAAGAGGAATACAAAATAGGATTGAAAAAGAGAAATAGTAATGAAATTATTGATATAAAAAAATGTTTAATAGCACCTAAGGAATTTAATAAGATACTTTCTGAAACTAAGAATATTTTTAAAGCATTAAATTTGAAAATATATAATCAAAAAAATAGAAAAGGAGAATTTAAACATATTGTTTTAAGAAAATCTTTTTCAAAAAACGATATTATGAGTATTTTTATTACTAAAACAGAATATATAAGCAATTATAAAAATTTCAAGAAATTAATTAAAGAGAAAATTAAATCAAATTCAATAATACATGTAATGAATGGATCTAATTCAATAGTTTTAAGAGGACCTTATAAAACATTAAAAGGAGAAGGGGTTATAAAAGAAGAATTTGATGGTTTTGAATATCAAATCCCTCCAACAGCATTTTTTCAAAATAATTATTATATAACTAAAAAAATTTTGAACGAATTTGTAAATATAATTAAAAAAGAAAGGATTTCAGGAAATTTGGTAGATCTATATTCAGGAGTTGGATTGTTTTCAGTATATTTAGCACCCTTATTTAAACATGTAACAGGAATTGAAAGTAATGGAATATCTGTAAAAGCAGCACATTCTAATGCCAATATAAATGATTTAAAAAATATATCATTTATAAAAGCTGATGTTGGAGAATTTATTAAAAATTATGATAAAAAAATAAATTTATTAATAGTTGACCCTACTAGAAATGGTTTAGGAAAAGAAATTTTAACAAAAATATTACAATTGAAACCTGAAAATATTTTTTATTTGTCCTGTGATCCCACAACATTAGCAAGAGATTTATCAAGATTAAAAGAATATTATAGAATTGAATATATAAAACCCTTTGATATGTTTCCTAATACCTTTCATATAGAAAATTTTGTGTTTTTAAGGGCAAATAATAACGATTAATCATAATTAAAGTTAAATTTCTAAGAATATTGCAAAATAACAATAATTTTTGGTATAATATGAATTGTCATATTAAATTTTGGAAGGAGGACTTTCCATGGATTTTATTTCAAAGATAAATGTATTACCTAAAGTACCTGAAAAATTATTTAGGTTACCAGAATTAAGTAAAAACCTTTGGTGGACATGGAATTATGATGCTCAAGAGATTTTTGAGAGGATTGATGAGAGTTTATGGGTTGAGGTAAATAGAAACCCTGTTTTATTTTTAAAAAAAGTTAGTCAAAAAAAACTTAATGACGCAGCAGAAAATCAAGCTATAGTTTCATTATACTCACAAGTAGTTGAAAAATTTGATAAATATATGAAATCAGAAAACACATGGTTTAAATCTACGCACATAGAATACAAAGGTGGGGAGTTTGCTTATTTTTGTGCGGAATATGGTCTTCATGAATCATTTCCTAATTATTCTGGAGGATTAGGAGTATTAGCTGGTGATCATTTGAAATCTGCAAGTGATTTAGGAATTCCTTTAGTTGCAGTTGGTTTATTATACAAACAAGGGTATTTTGAACAAAGAATTAATTCTGAAGGTTGGCAAGAAGCTATTTTCAATCCTTATGATTTTGATAATTTTCCGGTAGAATCTGTTAAAGATAAAGAAGGAAATGAGATTTTTATTACAGTAGAAATTGAAAATAGAAAGGTTTATGCAAAAGTATGGAAGTTGCGAGTTGGAAGGATAAATTTAATTTATTTAGATACAGATATTCCACAAAACGATCCAGAAGATAGAATGATTACTTACCAATTATATGGTGGAGATCAAGAAATGAGAATTAGGCAAGAAATATTGTTGGGTATCGGTGGTGTTAGAGCATTAAGAGCTATTGGGTATAATCCTTCAGTATGGCATATGAATGAAGGGCATTCTGCATTTTTAGGATTAGAAAGAATAAGGGAATTTGTTCAGGAACAAGGATTAACATTTAGAGAAGCAATTCAAGCAGCAAAGGCTAGTGCAGTATTTACAACGCATACGCCTGTTCCTGCAGGGCATGATGCTTTTCCATTTCATTTGATGGACAAATATTTTAAAAATTATTGGCCACAATTAAAAGCTTCTAGAAGGGAATTTTTGGATTTGGGTGCAGAAATTAGACCAGATGGTTCAGAACTATTCTCTATGACCACATTAGCTCTAAACTTATCTTCAAGAGCAAATGGTGTAAGTAAATTACATGGAGAGGTTTCAAGAGATTTGGCAAAGAGTATTTGGAATGGATTGGAAGCTGTTGAAGTGCCTATTACTCATGTTACAAATGGTGTTCATGCTACAACATGGATTTCGAAAGAATTACAGGAATTATTTTCTAATTATTTAGGTAAAGATTGGCATGAAAATGTTGATGATCCGGATTTGTGGAAAAAAATAGATAATATTCCAGATGAAGAGTTGTGGAATGTTAGAAAATCATTGAAAAAGAAATTAATATCGTTTATTCATGAAAGAACCAAATTGCAAAGAATGAGGCATGGTGAAACTATAGAACAATTAGAAGAAATAGAAGAAATATTAGATCCAAACGCTTTAACAATAGGATTTGCAAGAAGATTTGCAACATATAAAAGAGCTACATTGATCTTTAAGGATTTGGATAGATTAAAGAAAATATTGAATAACCCAGAAAGACCTGTTCAATTAATTTTTGCTGGAAAAGCTCATCCTGCAGATAAACCAGGACAGGAATTAATTAAAAGAATTTATGAAATATCTAGAATGCCCGAATTTAAAGATAAAATAGTATTTATTGAAAATTATGATATGAACGTTGCAAGACATTTAGTTGCTGGTGTAGATATTTGGTTAAATAATCCAAGAAGGCCAAGAGAGGCTAGTGGAACAAGCGGACAGAAAGCTGGAATGAATGGATCACCAAACTTTAGTGTGTTAGACGGTTGGTGGGTAGAAGGATACAATGGTAAAAATGGATGGGCAATTGGTGATGAAAGGGATTATACAGATTTAGAGTTACAAGATAGAATAGATAGTGTGTCCATTTATAATACGTTAGAAAAAGAAATTGTACCGTTATACTATGATCATAATGAAGAATTAGGGGTATCAAGAGAATGGATAAAAATAATGAAAGAATCCATAATTTCAGTAACATCATTCTTTAATACACATAGAATGTTAAAAGAATATACACAAAAATTATATATGACAGCAGCAGAATTAGGTGAAAAATTTATAAAAGATGATTTTAAAATTTCTAGAAAATTTGCTAATTGGGTAGAAGTATTGGAAAGAAATTGGGATAATATTAGGATAAAAGTATTATCTAATGTGAGTGAAGATATTATGTATTCAACTGGTGGAAAAATAGAAGTAAAGGCTGAAGTATATATACCTGGTATAGGTCCAGATTCTATATTAACTCAAATTGTATTAGCTAAGTTGGAAAATGAAAAAGTCGTATCTTTAAAATCATTTGATATGAAATTAATAAAAGAGGTAAATAAAGATACTTATTTATATGAAGGAGAATTTGAAGTAGAAGAAAGAGGTCAGTATGGTTGGAATGTAAGGGTTGTTCCATACAATCCAATTATGCCATATCAACATTATTTAATAGGTTTTGTTAAATATCCTCAATAATCGTATTTAAACATCCGTAGTTTCTAGAAACTACGGATGTTTTTTATTTGTATAATTTTTAAAATTAATAGAAATATGATATAATTACAGATATATAATAAAACATAAGGGGGGATAATATGAAAGATGGTATTGTTGGGATTTTAAATTATGCATTGGCTAAAGAGGTTGAGGGTAGGGATTTTTATAAATCAAAATTAGAAACAATTTCTAATACCCAATTAAAAGAAATTTTTGAAATGTTAGTGGAAATGGAACAAGGTCATGCTGATTATATAAAAAAATTGATTGAAAAGTATGAAAAAGAAAAAAAATTAGATGTTTATTTTGAAGAAAATGATGAAAATTTATATCAGAAAAGGGAACTAAAAGAAATAACAGGTGGTCAAATAAAAGATATGACGATGGATTTATCTATAGTAAAAATGGCATATTTAATTGAAGATGACTTTATGAAATTTTATAAAAAAGCAGCAGAAAGTGTAGAAAATGAAGAAGCAAAAAAACTGTTTGAACATTTAGCAAAATGGGAAGAAGCACATAGAGAAGTTTTATATAATATGTATAAAGAATTATCTGAAAATTATTGGACAGAAATGAATTTTACACCACTTTATTAAAAAAGGAATGGGTTCCCATTCCTTTTTTAATATTTAAAATTAAAATATGGGGTGATAATGTGAAAACTTTAGGTGAAATTTTAATTTCAAAAGAACCAATTAGCGAAATTGTCATGGGTAATCATGCTCTTGTTAGGGCAATGTTAGAATCTGGTGTAAAAGTAGTCACATCATATCCAGGATCACCTACTCCAGAAATTGCTGAAGGTATAAAAGGTATTCCTAAAGACAAAAATCCAATGTATTTTGAGTTCTCAGTAAATGAAAAAGTTGCAACTGAGGTTGCTTTTGGTGCAGCAATGAATGGTCATTTATCAACTGTATTTTTTAAAAGTGTTGGATTAAATGTAGCTGCAGATTCTTTTGTTCAATTAGGATTATTTGATTTAATAGGTGGAATGGTCATTGTGTTAGGAGATGATCCTGGGGCAAATTCTTCTCAAAATGAGCAAGATAATAGGCATTTTTCTAAATTATCATATATACCAATTTTTGAACCAAATTCACCAAAAGAAGTATATGAAATGTTTAAAGAAGCAGCAAAAGTTTCCAAAGAAATGCATATGCCAGTTATATTGAGATTAACTACTCATGTATGTCATGCAAAAGAAAAAGTGCAATTTTCAGAATTAAATATTGAAGAATATGATTATTCTCCGAAATTTGACCATATTAATGCGCCACATATTCCTATTGCGGCAAGAGCGTTAGAAATGAAAAGAATGGCTTTAGAACGTTTAGAAAAATTTAAAGAGATATCAAATAAATCCAAATTTAATGAATTTATATGTCATGGAAACAAGAAAAAAGGCATTATTGTTGCTGGATTACCTTATTTATCATTACTTGATGTTTTGGAATTTGTAGAGGAAAAAGTAGATATTTTAAAAATTGGAATTGTTAATCCACTGCCAGAAGAAAAGATAGTCGAATTTTTAAAAACTCATGAAGAAGTAAAAATATTAGAAGAATTAGATGATATTATTGAAAAAGATATAAAAGCGTTAGCTTTTGATAATAATGTAAATTGTAAAATAATTGGAAAAATAGATATAGATGATTGGATTGGCGAATATAATCCGGATAAAGTTTATAATATTTTAAAAAAGACATGGCCAGCATTATTACCAAATTTAGATATTAAAGCACCTGAAATTCAATTATCTCCAAGGCCACCTCAATTATGTCCAGGTTGCGGTCATCGTTCAGCGTTTCATGCTATTAAATATGCTTTAAAAAACACTGATATTACAGTAGCTGATATTGGGTGCCATACACTTGGATATTTAGAACCATATAATATGGGGCAAGTATTATTATCAATGGGACATTCGACATCAACCGCTTCAGGATTATCATTATTTAATGAAACAAGAAATGTTGTAGCTTTTTTAGGTGATTCAACTTTATTCCATGCAGGCATACCAGGAATAATTAATTCTATTTTTAATAATCATAATTTAACTTTAATTATAATGGAAAATGGAACAACTGCTATGACTGGACATCAAGATTTACCTTCAATAGGTAAAAATATTAATGGATCAACAGAAGCGATACCGATAAAGAAAATGCTTGAAGGATTAGGAGTTAAGTTTATTAGGGAAGTGGATACTTATCAACAATCAAAATTAAGAGAATATGTTTTAGAAGCTCAAAAAGAAAAAGGATTAAAGGTTATAATAGCTAAACATCCATGTATGTTAAAATTAACAAGAGAACAAAGGAAAAAAGGAATATATAAAAATAATAAGGTTGAAGTAACAGAAAAATGTGACCATCAATATGTGTGCATAAGCGATTTTGGATGTCCTGCATATCAAATAACCCCTGAGGGAAATGTTTGGGTTCAAGAAGATTTGTGTATAGGTGACGGATCATGTATTCAAACATGTCCAACAAATGCGTTATCATTTAAAATTGTATCCA
>NZ_BAAHYY010000003.1:0-114190 GCF_054657315.1 Marinitoga arctica
TATATTTATTTAAAATTAAAGACTTCATAATTTAGTGAAAATGTGTTAAAATATTAATTAGTTATGGAGGTGATAATATGTTTGATAACTTTACTGATAGAGCGGCAAAAGTCTTCATCGAAGCACAAAATGAAGCTAGATTTATGGGACATCCATACGTTGGCACAGAACATCTATTATTAGGACTTTTAAAGGTTAATGGAAAATACTTATCTCAAATATTTTCATATTATAATTTAACATATGGCAAAATAAAATCTGAAATAACAAATATAGTTGGTGTTAATGCATCTCATAACATTGTAGGTTCTTCTCCTCAACCTACTCCAAGAGCAAAACGAATTATTGAGCTTGCATATGATGAATCGGAGATTCTTGGCACTTCTCAAATAGATGCTGAACATCTTTTATTAGGTATATGTAGAGAAGGTGAGGGAATTGCTGCACACGTATTAAGAAGATTAGGTATTAATCTTGTTGACATGAGAAAAAAACTTGCCGATTTAATGTTAAACAAAAGTGAATCAATGAAAGGTGATGTTTCTTCTTTCGAAGAAGAAGACGAAGAAAGGTTGAGACAAAGGCAAAATGCTCTTAAACAACTAGAAGGTTATGGTGTCGATTTAACTGAGAAAGCCGCTAAACAGGAATTAGATCCTGTTATAGGCAGGGAAGTTGAAATTAGAAGATTAATGGAAATTCTAGCCAGAAGAAAGAAGAACAATCCAGTATTAATCGGTGAAGCTGGCGTTGGGAAAAGTGCAATTGTAGAGGGTTTAGCTGAGAAAATTGTAAAAGGTGATGTGCCTGAAGTTCTAAAAAATAAATGTATTTTTTCTCTTGATTTAACCTCATTAGTTGCGGGAACTAAATATCGTGGCGAATTTGAAAAAAGAATGAAAAAATTAATGCAAATTCTAGAAAAAAATAAAGATATTATATTATTTATAGATGAATTGCATATGATAGTTGAAGCTGGTGCCGCCGAAGGTTCTTCTATGGATGCTGCAAATGTTTTAAAACCCGCTTTAGCTAGTGGGAATATAACTGTAATAGGTGCTACAACCCCTTCTGAATATAGAAAATTTATAGAGAAAGATCCTGCATTAGAAAGGCGTTTCCAGAAGATCTATGTTAATGAACCAAATTACGAAGAGGCTTTAGCTATTTTAAAAGGTATAAAATCAAAATATGAAGAGCATCATAAAGTAAAATATACAAACGATGCTTTAGAGGCAGCCGTTAATCTATCATTAAGATATATAACTGATAGATTTTTACCTGATAAAGCTGTAGATTTAATAGACGAAGCTGGTGCAAGAATAAGATTAAATGCTTTAACTTTACCAAAAAGCTTAAAAAATATGTTAAATAAAATAACAGAAATGGAAAATAAAAAAGATTATTTGATGCAACAGGATAAATATGAAGAAATAGAAGAATTAAAAGATGAAATATCTAAATTAAAGAAAAAATATACAAAAAAATATACCGAATGGAGAAAAAAAGCTGAAAAAGAAATTATAGAAATTACAGATGAACATATTTCTGAAGTTGTATCAGATTGGACTGGAGTTCCACTAAAGAAATTGGAGATGTCTGAAATGGAAAGATTGCTCAATCTCGAATCGGTATTACACGAAAGAGTTATTGGACAACATGAAGCTATAAATGCGGTCTCAAAAGCCATTAGACGTGCAAGAAGTGGGATAAAAGATCCAAAAAGACCAACCGGAGTATTTTTGTTCTTGGGTCCTACAGGTGTTGGTAAAACCGAATTGGCAAAAACCATTGCTGAATACTTATTTGGTGACGAAAAGGCTTTAGTCAGAATAGACATGTCTGAATATATGGAAAAATTCAATGTTTCTAGATTAGTTGGAGCTCCTCCGGGTTATGTAGGTTATGAAGAAGGTGGACAATTAACCGAAGCAGTTAGAAGAAGGCCTTATTCTGTTATTCTTCTTGATGAAATCGAAAAAGCACATCCAGATGTCTATAATATATTACTACAAATAATGGATGATGGAAGATTAACAGATTCCCAAGGTAGGGTTGTTGATTTTAGAAATTCTATCATAATTATGACAAGTAATTTAGGAAGTTCGGTAATTAATAGAACAAAAAGATCAATGGGTTTTGTTGATGAGGAATCTGAAGAGAAGAAATATAATGAAATAAAATTATCAGTAATGGAAGAAGTTAGAAAAGCTTTCAAACCAGAGTTTTTAAACAGATTAGATGAAACTGTTGTTTTCCATCCTCTTACAAAAGAAGATATGAAGGAAATAATAAAAATTCAATTGAAAGATTTAGAAAATAGATTGAAAGAAAAAGATTTACATTTAAAGTTCAAAGAAGAAGCTATTAACCTATTAATAGAAAAAGGGTTTGATCCGATATTTGGCGCCAGACCTTTAAAAAGATCTATTCAAAAGTACCTTGAAGACCCCCTCTCTGAAGAAATATTAAAAGGTAGATTTCAAGAAGGCGATAAAGTAATAATTGATGTAAAAAATAACAATATTCATTTCAAAAAAGGAAGAAAAAGAAATCCTAAGCAGAAGGTGCTATAATGTCAAAAAAGAAACAAAATTATTTTGTCTGTTCAGAATGTGGTTATGAAAGCACTAAATGGTTTGCAAAATGCCCTTCATGTAATGAATGGAATACCGCGGTGGAATTCACCGCGGATGTTTTTGATGATACAGTAAAGACTTCCCCTTCAGAAATATTATTTTTAACTGATAATATAAAAGAACCTGTTAAGATCAAAACTGGATTTAAAGAATTAGATGATATTTTATATGGTGGATTTGTAGAAAGTGCTGTTTACCTATTAGCAGGGGAACCTGGAATTGGAAAAAGTACTTTATTAACCCAAATTTCGTCTAATATAGGAAAAGAAAAAAATGTAATTTATGTTTCTGGAGAAGAATCAGCAGAACAAGTTTTTCAAAGATTTAAAAGACTTAATGAAAATATAAATAAAAATAAGATTGGTTTAGTATTCGAAAATTCTCTCGAAAAATTTATATCTTTAATAGAAAATCTTGAGGAAAAGCCAGACTTACTAATTATAGACTCTATTCAAACTATAAAATCTGATAAATTTTCTTCTTATGCTGGCAGTGTTTTGCAAGTAAAAGAAGCAACCCGATATCTTTCAGAATATTGTAAAAAAAATGGTATAACTTTAATTATTGTAGGACATGTTACAAAAGGCGGTATTATTGCAGGGCCAAAAATTTTAGAACATATGGTTGATGCTGTATTACAATTTGAGCTTGAAAAAACCTCCGGATTGCGCATGCTAAGAATTCTAAAAAATAGATATGGTCCAACAGATGAAATTTTGATGTTCGAGATGACTCAAACAGGACTAAAAGCTATTTCTGAATACACGCATTATTTTTTAAAAGATTATAAAAATGCTTCCGGTAATGTTTTAACTATTGTAAAAGAGGGAAGTAAATTAATTCCAATTGAAATACAGGCTTTAGTAAGTAAACCTGTATACGGTAATCCCAGAAGAGTTACCTCTGGTGCCCCTTTAGATAGATTATTAATGATAATAGCTGTATTAAGCAAACGCTTAAGATTACCTTTTGAATCAAAAGATATATTTTTAAGTACATCTGGAGGTTTTAAAATCTCTGATACTTCAAGTGATTTAGCTATAGCATATGCTTTACTGTCTTCATTATTCGATATTTCAACCTCTAATTCTATAATTGTATTAGGGGAGATAGGATTAGATGGAAACATAAGGAATATAAGGAACTTAGACAAAAGAATCGATTTTGCAAAAAAATTAGGTATAGAAAATATAGTTATTCCAAGTTCAAAAGAAAATTATGAAAAAACATTAAAAATTAAAAATCTAACGGATTTAGTAAAACGATTTTTTGGATAGAGGTGATTAAAATGAAAGATTTTTTTTCAGATATCCTTAATTTTCTCGCTCCAGGTAAAAAATTAAGAACTGGTATTGATCTAATAATTTCCGCTAACTTGGGTGCATTAATATTTTTAACCGATAATGCAGAGGGACATTTAGAAAATGGATTAATACAATTAGGATTTATTATAGATACCGATTTTGAACCAGAAAGATTATATGAATTAGCAAAAATGGATGGTGCCATTGTCTTAAATAAAGACGCAACAAAAATTTTATATGCTAATGCCCAATTAAATCCTTCAAGTAATATTCCAAGTTATCAGACAGGCATGAGACATAGAACTGCTGAAAGAATGGCTAAACAAACAAATGAAATTCTTATTGCTGTCTCCAAAAGACGAAATCAGGTATCTATTTATCAAGGGAATCATAGTAGAATTTTATATCCTGAAATTATTATATTACCAAGATTAAATCAGGAAATTGCGGTTGCTCAAAGATATAAGCAGGGATTTTTTGATTTGTTGTCAGAAATAAACATTTCTGAAATGGAAAATAGAGTTATATTATCAAATGTAGTTGAAGCAATATCTAAGGGATTTATGACATTAAAAGTTGCTGAAAAAGCTGAAAAATATTTAATGGAATTAGGAGAAGCTGCTGAGAGCTCTAGGCTTGAAATAAATGAAATTTATAGAATCACCCCCCGATATTTAGGTGCTTTAATCATGGATTATTCAAAAAATTTATTGGATTTTCAATACCCTCAAGATTCCTTAACATTATTCGATGGATTAAAAACTGAAGATTTTTTAAATATGAAAATAATTGCTAAAAAATTAGGCTATGATATTGAAACAGAAGACGACTTAGAAGAATTTTTTGTTGCACCTAGAGGATTTAGATTATTGTATTCTACACGAATACCTTCAATTATTGTAAGAAATGTTGTAGAAACATTTAAAAATTTAGATACTTTAATGAAAGCTAATATGGATGAATTAATTAATGTCCCAGGAATTGGTAAAAAAAGAGCTGAAAGAATAAATAGAGCTATAAAGAGAAAAAGTGAATTTTCTGAAAAACTTTCTTCTGAAACGGAGGATAAAGAATGAAAATTATAACGAATAATAAACACGCTACATATCAATACCATATATTAGAAAAATATGAAGCTGGCATTGAATTACTTGGATCAGAGGTAAAATCTTTAAGAGATGGTCGTGTAAACTTAAAAGATGCTTTTTGTAAAATTGAAAATGGTGAAATTTTTTTATATAATGCTCATATCAGTCAATACAAAAATGCCTCTGTTTTTAATCATGATCCAGAAAGACCTAGAAAATTATTAATGCATAAATATGAAATTTTGAAATTAGATCAAAAAGTAAAAGAAAAGGGATTAACTATTATTCCTTTGAAAATGTATTTCAATGAAAAAGGATTAATAAAAGTAGAAATCGCCCTTGTAAAAGGTAAAAAATTATATGATAAAAGAGAAGATATTGCAAAAAGAGATTTGGAAAGAAGAATTAAAAAAAGTATTAAATATGATATGTGAGGTGCATTATGATCAAAGCTATTGAAATGAAGAATGTTACTAGAAAATTTGGAAATGTTATTGCATTAGATAATATTAATTTCGAGATAGGCGAAAGCAAAATTGTAGGACTACTGGGTCCTAATGGAGCAGGAAAATCTACTTTAATGAAAATAGTATCAACTCTAATTTTACCTTCATCAGGGGAAATAAATGCTTTTGGCATTAATGTAATAAAAGAAAAAAATAAAGTTAGAAAAATTATAAGTCTAGTTTCTGATTATACTGTTTTAGAAGATGATTTAACTCCTTATGAAAATCTTATCTTATTTGGAAAAATAAGTAATGTCAGAGAAAATTTACGTACAAAAGCTTTAAATTTGCTCGAAGACTTTGGGCTTTCTCAATATAAAAACAGATTGACTAAAAATCTTTCATCAGGAAATAAACAAAAACTAAATATTGCTAGATCATTGATAAAAAATCCTAAACTTCTTTTGTTGGATGAACCTACTATTGCAATTGATGTAGAAACATCAAGATTTATTAGAGAATATATTTTGGATGAAAATTTAAAAAACAAAAAAACCATATTAATATCATCACATTATATGTGGGAAGTAGAACAAATAGCTTCTGAAATTGCTATTTTATTAGATGGGAAAATCATTGCACATGATAAAATGATAAATATTATGAAAAAATTTGAAAATGATATTTCTATTATAGAAGTTGAATTAGAAAATTCTGAATATTTGTCTTCACTTGAAAATATTAAAAATAACGAAAATATTTTTGGTTTAAAAATTTTATCTTCTACTACCGCTATAATAGAAACACCTTTAAAATCTAAACAATTTGAAGAACTTTTAAAAAAATATAATATAAAATGTTCTTACAGGAGTATGAAAATTTCATTAGAAGATGTATATTCGTATATAACAAAAGGAAGAAAAAAATGGAAAGATTAGATAAGTTTTTAGCAAATGCTAAGATAGGTTCTAGAAAAGGCGTAAAACAATTAATTAGAAAAGGATTAATTAGTGTTAATGGAAAAGTAATTAAGAAGTTTGATTTTAAGGTTAGTGAAGATGATACTATCGAATATAATGGTAAAAAAATTGAACATCATAAATATATATATATTATACTTAATAAACCAGTTGGATATTTATCTTCAACTTATGATAATAAGGACAAGTATGCTTTACAGTTAATAAACCATAAATATAAAAACGAATTACGAATTGCTGGAAGGTTAGATAAAGATGCTCATGGATTATTATTTTTAACAAATAATGGTAATTTAATTCATAAAATAATATCTCCTAAAAAGAATATATTTAAAACATATATAGTTAAAGTAAAAGGATTAATTACAAGAGATAAAATAAAAAAATTAGAAATGGGTATTCAGTTAAAAGATTTTAAAACAAAACCCGCTATTATAGATAAGATTGAAAATAACATCATAACAATTAAAATTTCTGAAGGAAAATTTCATCAAATAAAAAGAATGATGAAAGCTATTAGCTTAGAAGTGATTGATCTAAAAAGGATAGCAATAGGTAATCTTTTTCTCCCAAATACTTTAAAAGAAGGAGAATGGGTGGAAATAGATCATCCAAATATTTTCGGCAATAGTTCCCCAGAATAAATAATATCCGAGGGGAACCTTTTTTTTTCTTTCAAAAATTAATCCTATTAATGCTGAAAACATCATTATATAAAAAACATTAATTCCATAAATTAATGACAATACAAATATCAACTTTAGATCTCCATAACCTAATTTATCTTTTTTAGCATAATTAAGTAATAAGAATATTAATAAAACACCTATAAAAATATTTAATATATTCGTATCAAAAATTCCAAATATTATAACAAAAAATAATAATATATCTGAAATATAGAAAGTATTATAATCAATAAAAGCTATCAACCCTAGTAACAATATTATAATATTAATTTTTCCTAATAATATATATGCAAAAATAACTCCCGAAAAAATCGGGAGTAAAATTAATTTATTTTTTAAAAAAGCTTTTATAATTATATTTACATCTTCATTAATCCACAAGAATATCTTTTTCATCTTCTTTAAGAACATCTTCTAATATATTTTTCATACCGTAATAATACCATGGAAACTTTTCTTTAATCTCTCTAATAACTAATTTTGCTTCTTCCTTTTTCCCATTTTTCAAAAGCGGAATCGATAGTAAGATTCTAAAATGTTCATATTCATTATTTTTATTTAAAAATTTAATTATAAATTTTTCTACCTTGTCATATTTCCCATTTTGGAACATTATTTTAGCCCATATTTCAACATCACTTACATATTCTGGTTGAGACTTTGCAATTTCTTCTTTTAATTCTTCAGCTTCAATATTCCTTCCAAGTTTTTTGTATATTTCCATAAGTTCATATTTTGCTAAAATACTCTTAGGATACTTATTTAAGAACTTTTCCAATATTCTTGCAGCTTTTTTAAAATTTCCACATTGACTATAAGCATCTGCTATTAGAAAATACGTAACCGTATTTTCTGGCATTAACTCCACTTCTTTTAACCAAATTTCCGCCGCTTTTTCATATTCTCCTAAATTGAAATATGTTTCTCCTAACTCTGATAACGCTGCATAATTCCACGGATCTTGTTTTACTGCTAATTCAAGATATTTTTTTCCATCTTCTAAATTACCCTCTTCTACTAAAACTGACCCCAAAACTTCGTAAGCTGGTGTATAATTAGGATCTATTTCTATCATAAATTTTATTATTTCTTTTAATTCTTTAAAATTATGATGATCAGCATAATCTAGGATAATATCATATAACTCATTTAAAGTTGCATGGTTAAAGTCAGAAGGTCTTAATTCAAATTCATTTAAATAAGATAAAAACTCCGAAAAAATAAAAGGTTTTGTAACAAAATTAGAAATTATTCCAGGAATATGGTCAGAAAGCTTTCTTATTTTATTTGCTTCAGTCATAAGTTTCTTCTTACTCTTCAAATCTGCCATCATTAAATCCAAATCTCCTTCATACATTACATCTGCTAATATAACTGGAAAAACTGTGTTTGTATTTAATTCAATCTTTTCACCTTTTAAATTTAATATTGTCACTGTTTCCATCTCTGTCCCCCCCTTAATTTTTTAATATATTCGTAATTTTATTTTATCATTTTTAACATAGAATAATAAACGTTATAATTACTTAAATATTTTAATATCAATGAATAAGATATAAATATTTATAATTATTTAAGAAAATCTAAATATACATTAAGGATGGAAAAGTATGAAATATTTACGTTTAGCTATATTAATAATATTTATGACCATAATTTATGCTTTTTTTATAGAACCTTTTTCTATTCAAAAAAATTATTTAGAGATTAATATTCCCGAATTAAATAAAAATATAAAAATAGCCCATATTAGTGATCTTCACATATATAAATATATTTTTTTTCATAATAAAATTATAAAAAAATTAAAAGATGAAAAACCTGACTTAATACTTTATACAGGAGATTCTATAATTAAAAACACAGATAAAAATAGTCTTAACCTCTTCTTTGAAAAATTAAGCAAAATAGCGCCTGTTTATACAATTTACGGAAATTGGGACTACTATAATTTAAATATGGTAAATGATGTATATAATAAAAACAACATACATGTAATAAACGATAATACAATAAATATATATTTTAATGATTTCTCATTAAATTTAATCGGATTACCTATATACAAAAAAATTAGCTTTATTGACACATCACCAGCAAGTTATACTATTGTATTAGAGCATATCCCTGATACTATTTTTTATAATAAAGAAATCTTTGATCAAGCCAACTTAATATTAGCAGGACATACGCATGGTGGGCAAATATATATTCCATTAATTACAAAATTTTTTCTAAAAAAATATGCTTTCTATTTAAAAGGACGAAAAGATTTTTCAAAAAATAAAATAATGTATATCAATAAAGGATTAGGTTCATGGTTTAATTTAAGATTATTTTCTTCACCTGAAATCTTAATTATAAAACTATCTCATAATTAAATTTTAATATAATTGTTTATTAAAATATAAATTCATCCTTGACTAAGAAAAGAGAATATGTTATAATTTGTCAGACAAAAAATATTATAATATAGAGGTGAAGAACATGAAAAAAGGAATACACCCCGAAATGAAGCTCATTACTGTAAAATGCGCATGTGGTGCTGAACATCATCTTTATAGTACCGAAGAAAACTTCCGTGTTGATGTATGTTCAAAATGTCACCCATTTTATTTAGGTGAAACAAGTTCTCAAATTATCGATACAGAAGGTAGAGTTCAAAAATTCAAAAACAAATATGCAAAATTTCTCAACTCATAAGTGGGAGGATAACCTCCCATATTGTTATATATAAATTATTTTATGGAGGTAGTATTTGTGGCTAAAAGTATGGCATTTGGAGAAACTGTGAAAGTAACGGTGAAAGACATTAAAAAATTCGGAGCTTTTGTTACATTAGAATCAGGTGAAGAAGGTTTTATTCACATTTCAAAGATTTCAAATGACTATGTAAAAAACATCTCAGACTTTTTAAAAGTTGGTCAAGAACTCGAAGGAAAAATTATAGGAAAAACAAAAGATGGTAAAGTTGAACTTTCCTTAAAAACTGAGGATGTTCAAGAAGAAAAAAAAGACGATGAATTCGAAAAGAAGCTTACAAGATTTTTGAGAGACAGTGACAGAAAATTATCAGAGTACTCCAGAAGACTTGATAAGAAAAGAGGTGGCAAGGGGAAAAGATAATTATTTATAATCCAGGGGGATAATAGGCGGCAGTTGCCGCCTATTTTTTTTCACTTGTTGTATTACTTGAATTTTTAGAATCATTTATATAAAAACCATTTCCTTTAAAAGAGATACCTACTTTACCTATTCCTTTCTTCGCAACATTACCGCATTTTTCACATAATATTTCTGGCGTTTCACTCATTCCATGCATAACTGTAAATTCATAACCACAGCTATCACAAACATATCTATATATAGGCATGCAAACACCTCCTATCTTTTTTTCTAATAAATTTTAACAATATTATGTTTAAAAACCTTTTCATACAAATTAATTTCACAAAACGATAATCTCAAAATTATATTTGAATTTAATTTTACTTGAATTCTTGTGACTTTTAGTGTATAATATTTTTGAGAAAAAAGAACATATTATACAAAGGAGGAAGATGAAGTGTCTATTTTAACAATATTAGCTGTCATTGTTCACGTAATTCTCTCTATCGCTTTAATTTATTTTGCATTACAAAGAATGCAAAAAAATGCTGAGTTAGGTGGAGCTTTTGGTTCTGGTGCATCACATACAATGTTTGGTAGAGAAAAAGGTTTTGACCCTGCTGCAAAAATGGCATTATGGACTGGAGTTTTATTCATGATTTCTTGTTTTGTAACAGCTGCACTTCTTGCGAGGTGAATAAATAGTGGATTTTGAAAAACACTTTGAAATAATAAAAAGAAATGCTGTCGATTTAATAACCGAAGAAGATTTAAAAGAACGTTTAAAATCCAAAAAGCACTTAAGAGTAAAATTAGGCGTTGATCCTTCAAGGCCTGACCTTCATTTAGGTCATGCTGTAGTTTTAAAAAAGCTAAGAGAATTTCAAGATTTAGGTCACCAGGTGGTTTTAATCATTGGAGATTTTACTGCTAGAATTGGTGACCCTTCAGGTCGTTCTAAAACAAGACCTATGCTAACTAAGGAAGAAGTTGAACAAAATGCTGAATCATATAAAAAACAAGCTTTTAAAATTTTAGATTCTGAAAAAACTGAAATTCGTTTTAATAGTGAATGGTTAGACAAACTTACATTTTATGATGTTATAAAGCTTTCATCTAATTATACAGTTGCAAGAATGCTCGAAAGAGATGATTTTGCAAAACGTTTATCAAACAATGAACCTATTAGTGTTTCTGAATTCATGTACCCATTGGCTCAGGCTTTCGATTCAGTAATGGTGGAAGCAGATGTTGAAATAGGTGGAACTGATCAACTATTTAATTTGCTTGTTGGAAGAAAAATTCAAGAGGCATATGGTCAAGAACCACAAATTGTCTTAACTATGCCAATAATTGAAGGAACAGATGGAAATTTAAAAATGAGCAAATCTTATGATAATTATATTGCTTTTGAAGATGAACCTTTTGATATGTATGGAAAAGTAATGTCTATACCAGATACATTAATAATAAAATATATGAGATTGGCTACAGATGTTCCAGAAGAAACTATTAAAGATTATGAAGAAAAAATAAAGAATAATTCTATTAATCCTAGAGATATAAAAATGATATTAGCTTATGAAATCGTTAAATTTTTCCATAATGAAGAAAAAGCAAAATATGCACAAAATGAATTTATAAAAGTTTTTCAAAAAAAAGATATACCTGATGAAATGGAAGAAATTGTTGTAGAAAGTCCTATAACAGCTATTAATCTATTAATGAAAACCAAATCTATTTCGAGCAAGAGCGAAGCTAAAAGGCTTATAAATCAAGGGGCCGTTAAGTTGAATAGCTCCAAAATTAATGATCCTTTCCAATTATTAGAAATTAAAGATGATGAAATACTAAGAATTGGAAAAAGAAGATTTTTTAAACTAAAAACTCATTGACAAATTCTTATCTTTTTATAGTATAATATATAGTGTGTTTTAATAACAAAAAAAAATTCAAAATTTAAAAGAGGGGGTAGAGTGTATGCGTAAAACATTGTTAGTATTGGCATTAGTTCTTTTCGGAGTATTATCATTTGCATTTAAAGATGTTCCTGAGGATCATTGGGCATATGAGTATGTTATGGATTTAGCAAATAGAGGCATTCTTCCTATGGAAGATAATTTTAATCCAGATGTTGTTTTAACAAAAGCTGAAATTGCAGTATTATTATCAGACACATTAACATATGTTGAAAATGATCCAGTTTTAGCAAAAGCTGAAGATATTAAAAGAGTAGAAACTGTATTAAAAATGTTAGATAAAAAATTAGCAGATTTAAACATGGTTACAGATGAAAAATTTAATGCATTCGGAGTAAAATTAGGTGCAGTTGAATCTGCAGTAACAGCTAATCAAAATGTATTAATCAATTTAACAAAAAAAGTTACTATGTTAGAAAAGGATTTAGATGCATTAAAAAGCAACTCTTCAAGAAGCTATTTAGAATTAAAATATACTGTTCTTGATCTATCAGATAGATTAAATGTTTTACCAAAATTAAGTGATGATGTTGCTGTAAATATTGAAAACATTGATGGTTTATGGGAAGAATTAGATACAGTAAAATCTGATTTAGATTATGTAGCTGGTATGAATTCAAAAGAACATCAAGAATTAAAAGATATGCTTTCAATGAAAGCTGATATGGAGACTGTAGATAAATTATCTAAAGATTTAGAAAAAACAAGTAATAAACTTGAAGAAGTTACAAAAGTTGCTTATAGAGCATTTAATAATGCAGATATGGTTGTTGAAGATATGTTAGACCTTCAAGATCAAGTAGATGAATTATCTGATAAAATATCAACTGTTGATGGAAAAATTTCTGCTAATGAAGACGTTGCAAAGAAAGCAAATATGTTAGCAATTGCTGGAATAGCATTAGCTGGAGTTGCAATTGTTATTCCTTTTGTGATGAAATAATATATTGCGTGATTAATTAATTTAACGTTAAAAACTCTTGACTTTTATTTACAAATGTGATAAAATAATTGCAGTTTATATCAAATTAAATTAAATTATATTTAAGGAGGTTGTTTAAATGAAGAAGATTCTTGTTTTAGTCATGGCATTAGCATTTATCGTATCTGCATTTGCGGCTACAGAAGTGCCTGCAACATTATCAGTTACAAATCCTGTATTTGAAGGAACTGTAAGTTTTGAAGTAGGTTTTGATGAAAATGGATTAGATTTGAAATTGGATAATGGATTATCAATTAAAACTGCATTTAGTGCAACATATTCAGCCCCACTTGAAGGAAAAACAGATGGTATGTTAACAGTTTCTTTATCAGGAGATTTAGTTACTGGTGCTCCAAGCTTAGATAGTATTACATATGAAGACGCAATGTTAAAAGCATTGTTTAACAACGGTGGTATGTTGGATTACTCAACATATATTTTATATAACACATATGATGCTGATGGAAATGCACAATTACCTGCAATAGGTGACAGATATGCTTTAGTTACATTAAAAGATTTTGATGCAGAATTTTTATATGTTGATTTAACATCAGGTTATGATGTTAATGCAGATGCAACATCATCAGATAATCCTGTAATGTTAAATGGTGATTTATTAGCTGGTAAAAAAGATTTATCAATTTCAATGTTTGATGCTAATTTAACTGCAGCTGTATGGGCTTCTGAAGCAACAAGATTAGCAATTGCTGGTCCAGCTACAAAAACAGGGTTTGCATTTTCTGCAGAATTAGCAGGTAATGATGCTTTAGATGGATTAACAACTGATGTATTCTTTGGTTCTCATGATGGATCATCATCATATTTTGTTTCTTCAAGTTTTTCAAAAGATTATGGAACAGGAATGTTTACAGTAACACCTCATATGACATTTGATTATGCAAAGTCTGCTACATTGCCAGCATTCATTAAACCTGTTACAGATGCAACAGAAGTTACGTTTGGAGCAGATGTATTATCAGATTTTGGTGTTGCTGGAAGTTTAACCTTAACAGATACAGTTACATTACCATTACCAGGCGATATGACATATACATATGCTGTTGAATATGCAAACAAAATTCATGATTTATTCAACATTGAAAGTGTTAAAGTTTCTAAAGCTGATGGAACAGAAATTGCTTCTCCTTTAAATTTATCTGCAAAAGTTTCTGGTTCTACAACAATGGATATGGTATCAGCTGCTTATGATGTAACATTAAATTCAGTTGCTTTAGATAAAGTTTCAGATGATTATGCTGTAGATATTCATGCAAATGCAGGATATGAAGCAGATATGGTTACAGTATCATTTGATACATGGTATAAATTATATGCTGCTACAAAAGATGCTACAAATAATTTAGGTTATATGGTTTCTGTAACAGTTAAACCTGTAGATAAAGTTGCTTTAGATTTATCTGTAAAGAACTTCAGCGATACAGATACAGATGGAAATTACTTTGAAGAAACATTTAATGAACCAGCTGATTTCTTATACGTTGCTGAGTTAACATACATGCCAAATGATTCTATTACGACAGGCTTACATTTAAGCAATGCTGTATATGGTGGAAAAGACTTCTACTGGAATGCATATGTAAAAGGTTCAGTAAGTTTCTAATAATAAATAATAAATCCCGGCAAAAGCCGGGATTTATTATTTTAATATATAATAATATTTTAAGTCTAAATTTGGAAAAATTATACTGTAAATTTGAATGGTGAAGAGAATAAAGATTTTTATATCAATACTAATTGTGGAATTTTGGTTATAAGAATTAAATGTTATTGACCATGAAATGAGAAAAGGTTTTGAATTTGGAATTTTACATAAAATAGATGTAACTCCATCAAGCGATGAAGCATTTGAATATAATGAATAAAATAACTTCTCTTCATATGAAGAGAAGTTATTGATGTTAGTGTTGTGAAATAAAAAAACTCTCCTTACGGAGAGTTCTGGCGGGGACGACGGGACTCGAACCCGCGGCCACCGGTGTGACAGACCGGCATGCTAACCAACTGCACCACGTCCCCAACTGACCGAGTATATTTTACCAAAAGAAATATTACAATTCCAGTCCTAAGTGGTTTCTAAATAATGACGTGTTTTTTAGTATTTTTTTAATGAATAAATGCTTCTTTTGGTAATTTTAAAATTTTTATACAAGAAAAAACGCTAAAATTTACATTAATACTTGATTTTAAGAAAAAAATGTGGTAAAATTCCTTTGAAATGCGTTTATATCAATATATAGGGGGTGCATGTATGAACAAAAAAGAACTCGTTAGTGCATTAGCTGAAAAAGTTAATGTTACAAAAAAAGAAGCTGCTTTATTCGTTGATTCTTTCGTAGAAGTTGTATCAGAAACTTTAGGAAAAGGTGAAAGTGTTAAAATTGTTGGTTTTGGAACATTTGAAGTTGTTGAAAGAAAACCAAGAAAAGGTGTTAACCCACAAACAAAAGAAGCTATTGAAATTCCTGGTGGTAAAGTACCTAAATTTAAAGCTGGTAAAGAATTAAAGGCAAAGGTAAAATAATTGTCACTATTTAAACGGAGCCCTGCTGGCTCCGTTTATCTTTACATGTGGAGGTATGGTTATGTCTTTAATATATATTGGTCTTGGAGGTTTTTTAGGAGCCATTTCAAGATATCTTTTATCAAAATACATAAACAACTATTTTTCTTTATCTAATATTCCTTATGGTACATTGTTCGTTAATTTATTAGGTGCCTTTATTTTAAGTTTTTTAATGTCCTTAAGCATCCATAAATTAGAAATACCAAAAAACTTTATGTTATTTTTTGCTACTGGATTTATTGGTTCTTTTACAACTTTTTCCACTTTCATGTATGAAACTATAATTTTAAACGAAGAATCTTTTGGTTTTTATTCTATTTTGTATCTATTTATAAGTGTTTTTTTAGGGCTTTTACTTGCATTTTTAGGCTATACATTAGGGAGGATTGGATCATGAATTTTTTAAGAATATATTTGGGAGAAACTGATCATTGTGGACATGAGCCTGCATATAAACATATTGTAAAGTTATGTTATGAACATGGAATAAAAGGAGTAACAGTTTTAAAAGGTATTATGGGATTTGGTGAAAAACATCATGTTCATAGAGCAGATTTTTTTACTTTAAGTGAAGATTTACCTATAATTATTGAAATAGTAGATGAAGAGGATAAAATTAAATTATTAATTGAGGAAATAAAAAAATGTAATTTCGATGGACTTGCGGTATATTGGAATGTAAATGCTATTAGAATAAAAAAAGAAGCCCTTTAACTGGGCTTCTTATATTAGGTTATTATTCATATATATATTTTCTAGTGCTTCTTCTTTAAAGTTTTCTACGAGACCATCTACCTCATTTTCAGATGCTTTATTTAACATATAATCTAATTTTTTATTTAAAAAATCCTTTATGATTCTCATATTTTCCCCCTCCTTTGAATATCTATCTTTATTATATATTCAAAAGAATACGATTCGGTATCCGAACTATTATATTATATTATTAGTGTGTTTTCATTTTGATGAATCAACACATCCTTTTAATAAAAAAGACACGTTATCGATATGACTAGTTAATATTATTTTTGTCTTTAAAATAATCTATGCTTTTAATAATAATTCTCTTTATTTCCTCATGTGTATAATCATAATTCTTCTCTCCATATTCTTTTAGAACAAAAAGATTTGTTAAAAGTTCAAATTCTTCTGGATATTTTATTCTGTATAATAACTCATACGGCGTTAAATGAGAAAATGTATTAAAAAATTGCTTTCTAATATATTTATAACCAACATCTATTAAATTAGGGATTTCTTCTTCTTCATATTTATCCACAGAGAAATTGTCTATAAATTCTTTTTCTTTTTCTTGTGTTTTCATAAATTTGACTATAATAAATGTTATTAAAATTCCAAATAATATTGAAATTCCCAAATAAAACCATTTTATTTCCTCATATAATTTCACAAAAGCAGTCCTTGGTGATGAAACTATTTCTCTAAAAATATTCATTTTCTGCTCTGAAGTCATTGCATTATAATTAGAAAGCTGATCCGAAGGATTAATAGAATTTATCGCTTTATCGACCATTGGTGGTCTTCCTCTTTTCATATATACAATACCTGTTCCCATTAAAACTAAGATGGAAAAAAATATTATTATAGATACTATTACTTTTTTTCTTTCATTTTTTGTTAGATATTTCCAAGTTATATATGCTGTAATTATAGCAATAATTCCACCTATTAAGATATTAATTATTATTATTAAATCTACTATTCGATTATTTGTTTTAATCATTGTTTTTTCTTCAACATTTATTTCGCCTAAAAATTCATTTTTTTTCTTTTCAACTACAGTTTTTTTTGTTTTATATTTTTCGCCTTCTAAAACTTTATTTACTTTTGAATTTTCAATTTGTTTTTCTTTCAATAATTGAGTGTCAGGTGAAAATTTGATGTTTTTAAACGGATTATAATATGTATTAAAATTCCAGATGCTAAAAATAATAAATACTGAATATATTAAAATAACTATTTTTTTATTTTTTTGTTCTTTTAAGAGCTCAAACAAAGATATCATCAATGCTATTAAAGGAAAAACCGGGTTAATTAAATTTCTAAGCATTATTATAAAAATTAAAAACAAAAATGTAAACTTTATTACGTCTTTCGGCTGTTCCGGTAGATAATAAGATAATACTGTAATTGCTATTATATTTAAGCTATAATATAAATTTCGTGATTCCACAGCATTTAACAGGAAAAAAGTAAACATAAATATTCCAAATAAAGCAAGAAAGGCTATATAATATGGCATACCAAATTTTCTAATTCTTATATATAAAAATGAAAATAATACACCCATTAATAAAAGAACTATACCTGAATCTAAATTAAAAGGAATAAACGTCAGGAAAATTGAAATAAGATATATCATTCTCTGTTTTTTCAATGAAATCCCCCCATTAAATTGTTTTGAATACTTCTGTTAATGAGTTATTTGGAGATACAAGTCTAACTATTATATGATTTTCTTCTAATAAAATTGCTTTTTTTTCAAGATCAATAGCTTCTATTCTAAACATATCATGTTCTTTTATATCTAATTTTCCTTCATGTTCTATTCTGAAACCATAAGGCATTATTAATACTATAACTTTAGAAGCTTTTGCTCTTAACTTGATTAAATCAGGGATAATTACATCTGTCAAATGAATGGATATTATAATAACAGTATCTTCATATGTAAAGTATGGAAGATCTTTTTCTATTACTTCCTTAAGTCTATATTTTGGATCTTCTGTTCCAGTTGCTATTGAAAGAATATCATAATAATTTATCCAGTCATTTGAGGTTATTCTTTTTAATTCTTTTCCAATAACCACCAAATTAACGTCTTCATGTTTTAATTTTTGATTTCTAATTATACTTGCAGCAGCTTTTAACGCATATTCTTCATATATTTTTCTTTCACTCTTCCAAAATATATTATTTTTAGGAATTCCATCAGGAAGATTTAAATCTACAAACATATAAATTTTCCCTGTAGACGTATAAGAATATTTTTTTACCATTAATTTATCATATTTTGCAGATACCTTCCAATTAATTCTATTCATAGGTTCATTATTATATTCATCTATATTTTCAACATAAGTTACATCTTCTAAAACTCTAATATTTGATTTTTGCCCCGGAAGCAACTTTTTTAAACTTTCTTTATTAAATTCCGAATAAATAAATTCCGGTAAAACCTCTATAGTTTTTTCTACTTTTTTTGTTTTCCAGAATTCAAATCCCAATGGGGTTTTATAATTTATACTAATATATCCAATTTTCTTAATACCTCTTGTTCCAAATGAAGTTATAAATATAAGTTTTTTCTTTTCTTGAGCAGATAATTTTAATTTTTGAAATGGAGGTTTTAATCTGCTTAGTAAATTTGATGGTGATACAGTAATAATAATATCCTCATTAGAATTATTTTTTAAGTAAATTCTATATTCAAATTCTTCCTCAATAAAGCATTTTTCATATTCTAAATCATATTTTATTTCCAAATTTTCAAACACCTTTTTTTTCTGAAAAAATTCGTACCATCCAAATATAACTAAGGTTAATAGTAATATTGTATAATTACTAAAATAAAATATATTAAATAATATAGATAATATACTCATTAACACTAAGCCTTTGATTTTATATTTCATATTATCATCTACTTTATTACCTTTATTTCATCTAATATTTCATTTATTAATTTATATGCAGATACTTTTTTTATCTTAGCTTCAGCTTTTAAAATTATTCTATGAGATAAAACATATGGTGTTATTTTTTTTACATCATCTGGTATCACAAATTCTCTTCCTTCAATTGCTGCTATACTTTTTGCTAATTGCATTAATGCTATTGAACCTCTAGGACTAGCTCCAACTTTAATATCTTTATGATTTCTTGTTCTATTTACAATATCAACTATATATTTTTTAATTTCATCTCCTACCAATACATTTTTTATTTCTTCTTTTATCTTTTTTATTTCTTCAATATTAGAAACACTTTTTATTTCATAAATCGGATGCTTTTTTTCCTGAGAATTTAACATATTAACTTCATTTTCAATATCTGGGTATCCCAGACTAAGTCTGATCATGAACCTATCCAGCTGTGCTTCAGGCAACGGAAAGGTCCCTTCAAATTCAATTGGATTTTGTGTTGCGATAACAAAAAAATTATCATCCAGTTTATGTGTTATTCCATCTATAGAAACCTGATTTTCTGCCAAAGATTCCAATAATGCTGATTGAGTTCTGGGTGTAGCCCTATTAATTTCATCACCTAACAAAATATTTGTAAAAATAGGTCCTTTTTTTAAAACAAATTCATTTTTATTTTTATCATATATATATAATCCTATTAAATCATTAGGTAATAAATCAGGAGTAAATTGTACTCTTTTAAAATCTAAATCAAAAGATTTTGCTAGCGCTCTAGCTAACATTGTTTTTCCTGTACCTGGAACATCTTCAAGCAATACATGACCATTAGAAAAAAATGCAGCTAAAACAATCTTTATAGGTTCTTCCTTTCCTTTAATAACCATCCCCACGTTATTTATAATTTTTTCTGATAAATCAGCTGTAAACATAGTTCACCTCCAAAATGATTAATTAAATAAAAAATATTAATAAAAAATACAATTAAAATTATATCATAAAAAAATGCTCCCGTTCGGGAGCAAATGTGGTTAATATTATTATTTATATTAAGGGGTTGTAATATAATTATAAATTATTTTTCTTAAAATTAGCTTAGAATAATTTTTCATTCCCATTGCTTCATCCTTTCTTTTACGTTATTTAATTCTTTATAAGATAAATATACTGTCAAAAGTATTAAAAAAATAGGTAATGCAGCACCAATAAGGTGATATAAAATTTTTGAATCAAATAATATATCTATAAATCTATTTTTTAAATTGATATTTTTTATTGAACTTAAATATAAGTTTCCAGGTAGAAATATTCCAAAACCAAGTCCCATTATAATGCCTTCTAATGCAAAAACCTCTTTTCCACTTATTATATTTTTTTGAGAAAGATCTCTTTTTGGATTTTTTAAATACATACTAACTCCTAAAATTGAAGAATATACTATCATCAAAAAAACTGGTATAATTCCAATAAAAATTTGTACAGTTGATTTTTTGAACAAAAAAGATAATAAAGCTAAACCTATATATTCTCCAGAGAAAATTATTATAGGAATTAAAACTTTTGAAAATGTCAAATTTTTAAAAGATAATGGATATAATTTTGGAATAGGCCAAATTTTTCCTTCATAAGACATTGAATATATACCAAGCATCGCAGCATAAATTGATGAAATCATAACAAATACTAAACTCATTATTTCAGTTGATTCAGAGGTAAAAATAAAAATCAAAGGCAAAAATATTGGATATAAAATTAGGAAAAATGTTTGTGAATCCCTGAAAAGGAGTTTAAAATCCTTTTTAAATGTGGGGAATTTTGTGGTTTTAAAAATAATTTCAGAATTTGCTTTTTTACTTTTCTTTCTTGACGTAGATAATTCAAGATTATTTGAAATTTTGTATATAATGTATCCTAATATAAAAATAATAACATATATAGAAACTAGAGCTAAAATACTCCCATTCATCGCCAGTATTATCCATGTATGTGGCCATAAAATATTTAACATTACATTGGATAAATTCTTTAAAGAATCAACTAGTTGCTGTAGAGATGTATTTTCTAAAGATCTTGGTATTATGTTTGTTATACCAACATATAAAAATACGCTTAAAAAATACATTATCATAGTCATTCTTTTTGCTGATGTTTTAGTTAAAAATTTAGAAAATAGTACACCACCTAAATTTGAAATAACTAAAAGGAATAAAATGTAACCTATTGCTGCAACTAAAGAAAGTAAAATATTAGTTTTCGCGATAATGGCATATATGATAAAATTTGGTATCATCATTCCTAATGGTAATCCCGCCATAACTAAACTATCAATAGCACTTGAAATGTAAATAGAAGATCTTTTTAGAGGCATGGATAATAAAATTTGAGTCATATCACTTTCATATAAATTTGCTACGATTGCAGGAGAATAATTTAAAAAAAACATAAATCCCATTAATAAAAACCACATACCAAAAACAACATCCAATATAGTCCATGGAAGATCTAATCCAAATTGAGTAAAAGGTATATTTAAATCTTTAAATAAAAAATACATTATCGGTGAGAGTGTTGCGCCAAATATTATAGCAGGCACTATATAAGCCATCAAAGCATTTAAAGGGCCACTTTTTTTATATGTTCCATCTTTTTTCTTTTTAGGTCTTATTTTATTTTGATATGAGTATTTTAAAATTAACCATATTTTATTTTTCATCCAATCACCTCATAATTCCTTTATAATATCATCTAATTCTCCAGCACCTGTTAATTCAAGGAACAAGTCTTCAAGTGACTGATTTTCCCCAGCTTTTGACAATTCTTTTAATTCAGTTAGTGTACCTTCTGCTATTAATTTTCCGTTTGAAATTATACCTATTCGATCACACATTTTTTCTGCTATTTCTAAAATATGTGTTGTTAAAAATATGGTAGCACCTTCTTTGGAATATTTTTCTAATAACATTTTCAATATTTTTGCTGATTTGGCATCTAACCCTACTGTTGGCTCATCTAAAAATATAACTTTTGGTTTTCTCATTAAAACAGAAGCTACCATTAATTTTTGTTTCATACCATGTGAATAATCACCTATGAATGAATCTAGATAATCAATTTCAAATACTTCACAAATTTCATCAAGACGTTTTCTTGTTTCCGTTTTATCAACTTCATAAATATTCATTATAAACTCAATAAATTCTGATCCTTTTAAATTTTCATACATTTTGGGTTCATCTGGAACTACACCTATATTAGCTTTTATTTCAATTTCATGATTTCTCATATTCATTCCAAGAATTTCAATTTCACCATTTGTAGGTTTTAATGTTCCTGTTAACATTCTAATAGTTGTAGTCTTTCCAGCACCATTGGGTCCTAAAAAACCGTATATTTCACCACTTTTAATATCCAAATTAATATTATCTACTGCAATAAAATCTCCGAATTTTCGTACTAAATTTTTAGCTTTAATCACAAAAACACCCCCGTTAAAATTTAAATTTTTCTCTTATTTGATGTAAATAATTTCTACCTATTTTTAATTCTATTCCATTATCCAATTCTAAAATATATTCTCGTGTAAAAATTTTCTTAAAACGTTTTATATGCTCTATAGATACAATATAACTCTTATGTATTCTAATAAATTTATCTGGATTGAGAATTTTTTCTAAATTTTTTAATGTATTATCATAATAATACTCTTTATCTATAGTACATAAGAAAACATATTTATCTTCTGCTTTAAAATAATAAATTTTTTCTTCTGGTATAATAAAAATCATATCTCTATCTTTTATAGAAAATTTTTTTAAATAGTCATTGTGAATAATTTTTTCCAACAACTCTTTATTTATAACTTGTTTTCTTTTTAGCACCCTTTCAATAGATATTTTCAACCTTTTTAAATCAAATGGTTTTAATAAATAATCAACTGCATTTTCTTCAAATGCTTTTATTGCATGTTCTTGATATGCAGTTACAAAAATCACTAATGGTTCATACGAAATTTCTTTTAAAATATCAAATCCATTTTTCCCTGGTAAATTAATGTCGAGAAATAATAAATCAGGATGTTTTTTTTCTATTAATTCAACCGCTTCTTCACCTTCTCTAGCTTCTCCAATTATATTAATATAATCAAAATTATCCAAAAGTTTTTTTAACCTATTTAATGAATGTTCTTCGTCCTCAACAATAATACTATTTATTAACATACTTTCATCCCCCAATTATTATTGTTGCTTTTATTCCAGAAGGTGAATTTTGTTCAAATTTGAGTTCTGATATATCATACATTAAATCTAATCTATTTTTTATACTTACAAGACCGAATCCAAACCAAATGTCTTCAATTTTCCCTATGCCATTATCAGAAACTTCCAATATAACAAGTCCTTTTTTCTTAATAGCAGAAATAACAACTTTTCCACCATCTTTTTTTCTTGAAATTCCATGTATTATAGAGTTTTCAACAATAGGTTCTAATATTAAAGGTGGCACTTTCAAATGTTTCAAATCATTATCTATTTTAAATTCACATTTAAGTCTATCTCCTAATCTAATTTTTTCTATTTCAAGATATTCTCGTATTAAGTTAATTTCTTCTTCTAAAGGAATTAAATCTATGTCTGAGGAATATAATATTTTTCTATAAATATCTGAAAGATTTATTATTATTTTTTCCATTTGTTCAGGATTTTCCTGACCTATCTCTAACAAAGTATTCAATGTATTAAATAAAAAATGAGGATTTAGTTTTGATCTTAATGCAGATAGTTCTGCTTTTAATTTTTCGTTTTTTAACCTTTCATTTTTCTTTATCTCTTCACTAAGTTTTTTATATATTATTATAATTGATAGTATTAATAATAACAGTACAATTAGAGTTATTAAAAATAAATATTTATATGAGGGAATAATATTAAAAGCTAATAGATTTGACATAATATATTCTGAGATAACTATACCAGAAAAAAAACTAAAAATCAAAATTAAAAAATGAATTACTTTATTTAAAATTTTTATCTCTATTTTTATAAATAAACTCAAAAGCTTTTCTAGTATAAAATATATTATTCCTATTGAGTTAGTAAAAATTTCTGCAATTAATAAACTGTACCATAAATTAAAATATGGCGAAAAAATATATATTAATAAAACTATTAATATAGAAAACACTTGATTTTCAAGTAATACTTTATATAATTTATTCTTCATTATAAATCATCCTATAATACTGAGATTTTTTATATTTTCTTAATTCTTCCAACATTTTTTTGCTTCTTTTTGGATTTTTTGTTTTATAAATATTTGATAATTTATATAATATTTCACCAAAATCAAAATTATTTTTAAATTTTTCATCAGCTCTGATATAAATATATTCAAAATCATTTATAAATATATCTTTAGAAAAATCAAAACTTAGCATTTCATATACTGTTTTCCCTCTAATATAACGATAAAGAAGGTTGTCAAAATCACTTTTAACAACCTCTTTCATTTCAATCATCCCTAAATATATATAATAATATTTTAAAGGTAAAAACCATTCATACTTTGATTTTTTAATTAGAATGCTTCCATATAACAATTTATGATCTTTATTCTTTAAATCAAGAATTTCTATAATTTTATTAAAATCTTTTTTTTCAAAAGTATCAAATTTTTTTATATAATATAACATAATCTCATCATATGCAAAAGATGTTATTATAATAATCAAAAATATAAATAGAAATATCTTATATTTCATTTAGAACCCCCACATAACACCAGCCCCAAAAGAGTAATAATAATTATAATTTGGTATATCATCAGCAATTGAATACACACCTTCAATTTTCCAATTTTCGGGTGAGTAATTATATACAAATTTTCCTTGTAATACAATACTTAAAAAGTCAGAAATATATAATTGAAGATTTATCCTTGGAGATACACTAAATTCTTCCCTAGTTAATTCTACCACATACGGAACAGAATCAACATTATTTACAAAATCATCTAAAGTTTTCCCATTTTTTGAATCTTCCACCTTTTTGCTTATAACAGCATCACTTCCGCCAATTCCCAATCCAATATCCAAACCAAAAATATTAAAGATATTTACATGTCGCCCAAATATAAAATATCCTTGACTAACAGTCATTTTATAATTATCTTTTTCTACTGCACCGCCAAAACCTTCACCGCCCATAAAACTACCATTTGGCATAACTCCAAATCCCCCACCACCATGTAAAATCATATCACTAAAAGATATCTCTTTTAATGGGTTTATTTGTTTCACTTGAACTGCAGGGATGTAGTTAATAAAATAACCACCACCACCAAAATTGATTGAAAAACCATAAATAGATGTTGCTAATAATAAAACTAATAATGTTTTACTAAAAATGTTCTTTTTCATAAAAATCTCTCCTTTCTAATAATTAATTATTTTTATAGTTTTGTTTGATAACAATTCACCAGAATTTTCTTTTTTTATATAAACAGTAATATTAGTTGAAATGCCGTCTATATTTATATTTCTAGTGTCTTTCCAAATATCTAAATATTTTATATTAGCGTGAATGTTTATTCCATCTAAATTAATATCTTTAACTTTTTCTATTTCAATATCTAAATTATTTGATATACCATCTGAACTTAGGAGATTAGATTTAATATATCCTTTCAATACAACATTTGTGCCGTCAATTTTTATATTATTTCCATTAAAAAAGAAATCATTACTAAACACAATATTTGTGCCATTAATTTCTAATAATTCACTATATAGCACTCCATTAATATTAATATTTAATCCATCTATAATAACATTTTTTAATCTTTTTTTAGTACCAATAACAATTTCTAAATTTTTTTCTAATTTTGTTCCCTCTAAAAATAACGAATCATTTCTAATTTTTAATTGAATTTTTTTAGAATAAAATAATTCTGATGATTTAGGATCAAATTTAATGGAAATATTCAGCCCATTAACTTCTATATTTGATATTTTTGACAAGTCAGTTATTTTATTCGGTATCTCAGAATAATCTTCTATTGTATAATCAGAAATTTGAAAAGCCATTAATATAAAAATCACTCCAATTAATGGTAAAAAATACCAATATTCTCTCATATTATCACCTCCACCTTTATATTATTATATTATTAAATAAAATCAAAAAAATTTCTGATAATGAGTCAATTACTTATACAAAGAGTAATAATAAAAAAATGAACTGGCAAAGCCAGTTCATTTGAGTTTCAACAATCTTTTTATAAAACCTTCATTTTCTTTGTTTAAAAAAGGATTTCCTGGAAATATAATAATATTTTTATTAATTACAAAACCTCTTTCTTTATCGTTTAAAAGAATTTTCCAACATTCATTATAGAATATATTATTTAGCTTTTTATTATAAATCTTTTCATTAAGAAATGAATATTTTGAGGGTATCAATTTCTTTACATTATTATTTATTTCGTCCAAAACAATTCCAATTTTTTTTGTTTTAGAAATTTCTATAATTTTATTATATGTTTCTTCATTATTTAATTCTCTAGATGGGATTATTATAGCTAAAGAATCATTAGATATTTTATCATCTATTATATACTTATCCTTTAAAAATCCACTATCTATATTTATAGAGGATATTTTCAACTGTTCAAATAATTCAATAGCTTTTTTATACCATAATATTCCATTTATTTTTATTTGTATTTTTTCAGTATCTTTATTTGGTAATTTTATATTCATATTTACTAGTTTTTTTTCAAAAGGTTTTAATTTATAATTACTTTCAAATTTATTGTCACCAATATAAATTATTATATCAGCATTTGCATTATCTTTAGAAATATTATAGACATAAAAACTATAAGGAATTGATGTATCCTTATATAGCTTTACATTTGGTATATCAAAAATTCTAATTGGATCTTTGGGTTCATACCATATAGCAGAAGTTACTATACTTTCATCATCATATTGTTCTAATCTTGCAAATACAAAAAAATAATTAGAGTCAATAGGAATTTCAATATTTTTAGTAAAAGACGAAGAAAGATTTTTAAATGTATATTTCTTAAGCGGGGTATAAATAGATAACTCTTTTATATCTTCATTATCTGGATCTTCATAATATATTTTCAATGATATTTTTTCTGGTTTTTTTGAGTAATAAAAAATATCCCCCATTTTTGAATTATTAGTTTCTATCCATATTTTAGCATTTTTATCCTCTGTACCATATGTTTTTCTAGTTTTAAACCCATATAATATATCATTAATATTTCTACTTTTTGACCAAACTGCTGTTCTAGAATCATTTCCTGTTCCCCAATTTGCAACATGATTATCTTGACCAATAGTTGCCCCTACATGCCACCCTTTTTTTAGAGCATTTAAATAATTAGAAAACATCTCATCATTAATTGTTTCATTTTTTGCCCAACTTCCATTTCCTACTTCGATCATATTAATATATAAGTCAACTTCTGGATAATATTCAAAATCTTTAAACGTTCCAAACATAGATATCGGATGATTAAATTGTGCCAATGCTTTCTCTGAAATTAACCAATTATAAAACTCTTCTGTTGTGGTATTAATATTTCTACTAGTCCAATTTTTAGAGTTATACACATTTATATGACCACTACCTGCTGTCCATTCAAAACCAGCAATAGCAGTAAAGTAATTTGTAGTTTCTTGCATAGCCATTTCTTTCATAACTTCAAATTTATCTCTTCCATTAAATTTTGCTTCAAAATAATATGCATGATCTGTTACTGCTAAAAAGTCGATATTGGCAACATTTTTAGCATATTTATATGCATCTTTTGGTGTTGTTCCAGGTTCACCATCTGAAAATGCTGTATGCGAATGAGGATTACCAAACAAAAGAATTAAATCCTCAGGAAAAGAATAAACAAGAGTAGATACTAAAATCGCCAAAATTATAAGTATTTTTTTCGATATAAGTTTTTTCTCCATCTCATCACTCCCTAAATTTATCATTACATATATTATAACATAAAACCCCTGGGACATTTCCAGGGGTTGTTATTAAACTGATAATTTTCCAGTAGCAACTAAAATTATTACAACTATTGAAATTACCCACATTATTCCATATATTATTTTTTGGTTATTAGATATAGCTTCTCCTTTTTCTTTTTTGGCAATAGGATAAGCAAAAACACCAAAAGAATAAATTACTAATGCTGTAATAATATAAATCCACCCAACAGCATAAATTACCCATGCTGTATAAATAACAGCAATCCAACCAAAGAATTTATACAACCCGCTATTTTCTTCATTAGCTACTTTAACTCCAAAAACTGCTGAAAAAAAGTATGGTAATAAAATTGTAGTAGTAGCAATATAGAATATTGTATTATATACATTTTGCAAAGTATCAGATAACAATGATAATAAGAATATTTGCGTTATTATATTTGTAACAGTTAAAGAAAAAACTGGTGTTGCATGTTCATTTTGTTCAGCAAATCTTTTTGGAAATACATTATCTTTAACTGCAGCTATATAAGGTATTTCAGCTGTTAATAATAACCAACTTAATAAAGCACCAAAGACAGAAAACAAGAAACCAAAATCTAAGATATATTGTCCAGGCTTTCCTATTATTTTACTCAAAACAGTTCCTAGGGGTGATGTAGATTCTACCAATTCGCTAGGTGGAACAACTCCCATTGTAAATACTGAAACAGATATATATATAATTAATGTAATAATAAATCCTATAACAGTAGCTTTTCCAACATCTTTTTGTGATTTTGCTTTATTTGACAAAACTACAGCTCCTTCAATTCCTATAAATGCCCATAACATAGTTCCAAAACTATTATTAATTTGATTAAAAATTGATGAGGTTTCTCCAGTAGCTGCTAATTTTGTTGAGAAAAATATATCTTTTACTAAATCAGGATTGAATGCAAACATTGATAGAATAGCTACTAAAAATAAAGGTATTAATTTTAATATTGTTAAAATTGCATTTGTAAATCCGGCTGTTCTAATACCACTTACAATTAAAAAATGATATACCCACAATATAATACTAGAAAATATTAAAGCTATAATTTTATTTTCTTCTAATATAGGGAAATACCCACTTAATATTTTCATTATAACTGCAAAAAAAGCGATATTCCCAAGTAATGCTGACCACCAATATCCCCAAGCTGAGTTAAATCCCACAAATTCACCAAATTGTTCTTTTGCATACGAATAAATGCCACCTTCAAGTTCAGGCCTTTTATATGATAAAAATTGAAATACCATAGCTAATGCTAATACGCCAAATCCTGTAATTAACCAACCTATTAAAATTGGACCAGGATTAGCAACGCTTCCTAAATCAGCTGGTGAATTAAAAATACCTGCACCAATCATTGAACCTATAACAATCATTGTTAAAGCAAATAATCCTAGTACTTTATTATTACTCACAACTACCCCTCCTTTAAATTTTGATTATTAATCCCTATTCATAGGCATAGACATACATCTTGGACCTCCACGGCCTCTAGATAATTCGCTTGATGGTATTTCAATAACATTAATTCCATTTTCCCTTAACAAAGAATTTGTTACATAATTTCTATCATATGCTATAACTACTCCAGGTTTTATTGCTAAAACATTAGATCCATCATTCCATTGTTCTCTTTTAGCTGCAATTTCATCTTCTCCACCACATTTTAAAATTTTTACTTCTCCGTTATTTAAATATTTTTGCAAAATCCTTTCTAATGAAGTTTTTTCTTCTATAACTTCTAAATCTTTTTCTCCTTTTCTTATAACATAAACTAATAAGCTTGATTCTAATTTTGAATGAGCTAAAAATTTATCATTATCTATCATTGTAAATATTGTATCTAAATGCATATATGCTCTTTTTTTAGGAATATTAATAGCCAATATTGTATCAAAACTTTCATCAGTTTCAAAGAAAAGTTTTTTAGCTAACATTTCTACAGCTTCTGGTTCTGTTCTTTGAGATATACCTATTGCTAATACTTTATTGTTTAATACTAAAACATCTCCACCTTCTATTGCAAAAGGACTATTCATATCATAATATATCGGAGTTCCTTCAAAATCTCTATTATATTTAACCACATATTTCATAAATAGAGATTCTCTTCTTCTTGCCTTTGTCATCATTTTATTTATCACTATACCTTTACCAACAAAAGCTACAGGATCTCTTTGAAAATACAAATTTGGCAATGGCAATAAATAGAATTGTTTATTCATTCTAACTTTTGTTGAAAAATTTTCTTTTTTTAATTTAAATTCATTTATTCTTATTCCACTAACAATTTTATTTATCATATCTTTTGTATCGAAACTTAATAAATAATCCTTCAAAGCATCTAATATATATTTATTTTTTACTTCACTTAAATGCAAATATTCATCGACAAATTCCTTTTTCACTTCATCTTTACTTAAAGCTGTTGATAATAAATCAGTTATATATTCAACATGAACACCATTAGTTCTTAAAACTTCAGCAAAATAATCATGTTCTTGCTGTGCTTTTTTTAAATAAGGTATATCTTCAAATAACAACTCCTCTAATAAATCTGGTTCCATATTTTCTAATTCCAATCCAGGTCTATGTAATAATACTCTCCTCAATTGGTTAACTTCTGAATATACTTTTATACCCATAAATACTACCTCCTAAAAATTTATTTATGACTAATCCACAACAATTATACTTGATATAATAAAAAAATAAAAACTCTAAATTCCTTCAATTTCTATAAGTATGATAAATTTTTCACGGTTATATATAGATATTATTTTTATGCGTGAGTATGCATGAGTTTACTTCTATATTCTTAGTAAAATTTGTGAATTTTTTCATTGACATAATTCATTTACTAGTCATATAGTGTTTCAATTGAGTAATAACTTCTTAATAGTAAAGTAATTGACAGAAGGGGTTACATCTGGTATAATAATCCTCGGATGAGTTGCCGACGTAGCTCAATTGGCAGAGCGGCTGACTTGTAATCAGCAGGTTGGGGGTTCAAGTCCCTTCGTCGGCTCCATATTTTTTTACTTACCGGTGGTGAGGTGCCCGAGTGGCCAAAGGGGGCGGACTGTAAATCCGCTGGCGGATTGCCTTCGAAGGTTCGAATCCTTCCCTCACCACCATTTCATTAATTACAATGTGATGTGAGGTGAAATAAAATGGCAGCAAAAAGTCCTGTTTTAACTGTATCTCTTAAATGTACTGAATGTAATAGAAGAAATTATTACAAAGAAAGAAAAAGAACTTTCAAGAAAAAATTAGAATTTAAAAAATATTGTCCTCACTGTAATAAACATACATTACACGTTGAATCAAAAATATAAAAATAATTTTTCTAAAAAGGAAATCAACCCCCTAAATTAGGGGGTCATGATTAAATTTTGGGGGTGTTTTGATGTCAAAATTTTGGTTGTTTTTAAGCTCGGTTATGCAAGAAGGAAAAAAAGTTAAGTGGCCAAACAGAAAAGAAGCAACAAATTCAACATTAATTGTCTTAGCTATCTTAATATTTGTTTCATTATACTTATTTATAGCCGATTATGGATTATTAAATTTATTTTCTAAAGTTATATATCCAATAATTGGTATAAAGTCTGGTTTAGGTAACAGCGCTACTCAATGATGTTAAAGCAGGTGAATAAAAATGCGAAAAAAATGGTATATTTTGCAAACATTTTCTGGTATGGAATATAAAGTTAAAGAATTAATAGAAGAAAAGGCTAAACTCTATGATAAAGAAAAAATGATTGGAAAAATATTGATACCAGAAGAAAGTGAAATTGATTTGACAAATAAAAAAATAGAAAGAATTGTTGTTTCGGAAGAAGCAAAGATTTTTGTGAAAAACGGAGAAACTGTAAAAAAAGATGATATTTTAGCTGAAGAACTACCTGTAATTGTTAAAAATTCCGGTACAATTGTTGAAGTTAAAAATTTTAGAAAAATAATAGTTGAAACTACTGATAAAAAATTTACCAAAACATTCCTAATTCCTGAAAGTGCAAAAATAATAAGCGGTTTAAAGGTGAATTCTAAAATCCATGCTGGTATTCCTTTAGCTAAACAAGAAGGTTATGAAGCAGACTTAGATGGAATAATTATATCTATAGATAAATTAAAAAGAATTACTATTCAAAATGAAAATAATGCCAAAGATGTATATTTTGTTTTTAAAGATAATTTTGATTCTTCTGCCTTTAAAAAAGGCACTTTTGTCGAGAAAGGTCAATATTTAGGAAACAAACGAGTATATAAAGCAAAGTCTTCTGGAAAAGTTGAAATAAGAGATTTTGCTAGCAGAAAAGAAATTATTATTTTAAAAACCAAAATTTCAAGATTATTCCCTGGATATATGTTTATTGAAATGATTTTAAATAAAGAAACCCAAGAAATGGTTAAAAATATACCTTATGTAATTAATTTTATCAATATAGGAGGAACTCCTGTTCAGCTAAAAACAAAAGAGGTAAAAGCTCTATTAAGATTAACCGGCGAAGAAAGTTATGAAGTAAGGGAAAGTAAATTAAGAGCCGATTATGAAATTGGAGAGCACGTTAGAATTGTTAGTGGCCCATTTGAGTTCTTTACTGGAAAAATCACTCATATAGATTTACATAAACAAACTGTTAAAGTAACAATTAATATGTTTGGTAGAGAAACAGAGGTTGAATTAGGGTTAACAGAAATAGAAAAAATTGATTAATATAGTGGGAGGGTTACCCCGCTAATACCACAAAGGAGGGAAACATATGGCAAAGAAAATAGCAAGAATGGTTAAATTGCAATTGCCAGCAGGTAAAGCAACACCTGCCCCACCAGTTGGTCCTGCGTTAGGGCAACATGGTGTTAATTTAATGGAATTTTGTAAAAAATTCAACGCAGCAACAGCTGATAAAGCTGGTATGATTATTCCTGTAGAAATTACAGTGTTTGAAGACAGATCATTTACATTTGCCTTAAAAACCCCCCCAGCTTCTTTCTTAATTTTACAGGCAGCTGGATTAAAGAAAGGTGCAAACAATCCTGGTAGGGAAATTGTAGGCAAAATCACTTTGTCACAAGTAAAAGAAATCGCTGAAATCAAGATGCCCGATTTAAATGCTAAAACATTAGATGCCGCTGTAGAAATAATAAAAGGTACAGCAAGAAATATGGGCATTGAAGTAGTAGAAGGTTAAGGGGGTGTATGTGAATGTCTAAACACGGAAAAAGATATTTAGAAGCAAGAAAAACAATTGACAGAGAAAAATTTTATTCATTAGATGAAGCTTTAGAAGTATTACCAAAAATTGCCACAGCTAAATTTGATGAAAGTATAGAATTGCATATGATTTTAGGTATAGATCCAAGAAAAAATGATCAACAAGTAAGAGGCAATATTACATTACCTCACGGAACAGGAAAAACTGTTAGAGTATTAGTTTTTGCTAAAGGCGAAAAAGTAAAAGAAGCTTTGGATGCAGGTGCAGATTATGCAGGCTCTGATGAATATATACAAAAAATCCAAGGCGGCTGGACAGACTTTGATATAGCTATTGCTACTCCAGATATGATGAGAGAAATTGGAAGATTAGGTAAAGTATTAGGTCCTAGAGGATTAATGCCTTCGCCAAAATCCGGAACAGTTACAAATGATATTGCTGATGCTGTAAAAGCTTTCAAAGCTGGAAAAATAGAAGTAAGAAATGATAAAACTGGAAACTTACATATTGCTGTTGGAAAAAAATCTTTTGACGTTTCTAAATTAAAAGAAAATATAGTTGAAGCCTTACAACAAATTGAAAAAATGAGACCGTCTGGTGCCAAAGGTAAATTTATAAGAAAAGTTGCTTTAGCTCCAACGATGGGGCCTGGATTGAAATTAAACGTTTCTGAATTTTTAACTGAAAAGTAATAAACATTGTGTTATAATACTCACGTAAATATGTACTGAAGACAGCAGGTATTCGTAATGTGGTGCAAACCCGCCTGCCGAGGTACGCTGAAGAACAAAACAATAGATGTTTTAGTGCTTCTGCGGTCCTCGGGACCGCAGATTTTTTTAGAGGAGGTGTGAGTCGGTGTTAACAAGAGCTCAAAAAGCTGAGTTGTTAAAAGAGTTAGAAAGTGTTTTTAAAGATTCTTCAATAGTAGCTTTTGTTGATTTTAAAGGTATGTCTGTTGCACATTCAGATGCATTCAGAAAAGAATTATTTAAACATTTCGAAGATAAAGTAGTTTTCAAAGTTACAAGGAATGCTTTAATAAAAACCGCTATAAAAAATGCAGGTTTAAATTTAGAAGATTATGAAAAGTATCTTGAAGGAAATACTGCTCTTTTTTACACAAAAGAAGCGGATCCAATTGAAGCATTAAAAGTTTTAGTTGATTTCAAAAAGAAAAACAAATTAGAAGTTCCAGTAATTAAAGCTGGTATTTTAGAAGGTAAGTTATTCTCTGCAGAAGAAGCTGTAGAATTAGCAAAATTACCTTCAAAAGAACAATTGCTCGCTATGTTAGTTGGTGGCTTAAACGCTCCAATTTCTGGTTTAGTTGGTGCTTTAAGTGGTATTTTAAGAAAATTTGTTTATGCGTTAAACGCAATCAAAGAAGAAAAAGAAAAACAATAATACTTAAATATTTTCAGGAGGTGTATTAGAATGACAAGAGAAGAATTAATTCAAGCAATTAAAGAAATGACAGTAGCAGAATTAGCAGAATTAGTAAAAGCATTAGAAGACGAATTTGGAGTATCAGCAGCAGCTCCAGTTGCAGTAGCAGCAGCTCCAGTTGCAGGTGCAGCAGCTCCAGCAGAAGAAGAAAAAGATTCATTTGACGTTGTATTAAAAAGCTTTGGTGCTAAAAAAATTAATGTAATTAAAGTTGTTAGAGAAATTACAGGTTTAGGATTAAAAGAAGCTAAAGACTTAGTAGAAAAAGCTGGTTCACCAGATGCTGTTATTAAAGAAGGAGCAGCAAAAGCAGAAGCAGAAGAATTAAAGAAAAAATTAGAAGAAGCTGGCGCAGAAGTAGAATTGAAGTAATTTCTTAAAGAAAAATAAACTTTTATATGATATAATTAGTCCGCATCAGACTACAGTCTGATGCGGTATTGTTTTGCTAATAAAAAATTAGGAAGACGAGGTGATTCTTTGTGAACACCCGAGTGTTGCAGGTGGGAAAAAGAGAAAGGCATTTTTTTGGTAAGGTAAAAGAGGATTTATCGTTATTTCATGATTTATTAGAAATTCAACTCAATTCTTTTGAATGGTTTGTAAAAGAAGGAGTTAGAGAGGTTTTAAACAAATATACTCCAATCACAGTTGAATTAAAAGGAAAAAGGAAAGCTAAACTTTCTTTAGAATTTACAGAAGTTTGGACAGAGGAACCTACATTTGAAGAAATGGAGTGTAAAGAAAAAGGTTTATCTTACACTGTTCCACTAAAAGCTAAAATAAGAATAACAGACCACAGCACTGGGGAAATTATAGAACCCAGCGATTCTTTATTTTTTGGAAATATTCCAAAAATAACTGATAGAAGTACCTTTATAATTAATGGTGCAGAAAGAGTAGTTGTAAATCAACTTGTTAGATCACCAGGCGTTTATTTTGTTAGTGAAGAGCAAAAAAGTGTTAAACAAACAAGACCTTATTTTGTTGCTCATTTTTTACCAGTTAAAGGAGCTTGGTTAGAAATAATCTATAATCCAAATCCTGGAAAAGATTTCTTGCAAATTAGAATAGACCGAAAAAGAAAATTTAATTATTTCTTATTCTTAAGAGCTCTGGGATATGATTCTGATCTTTCTATTTTGGATTTGTTTCCTCAAAAGATAAATTTAAATTATGATTTAACTGATTATTTAGAAAAGAATATTACTATACTTTCTGATATAAAAGTTCCAGAAAGCTCTGAGTTGTATAAAGAAACAAAAACATATAGAGGAATTAGATTAACAGAAAAAATAGTAGAAGAATTATTAGATCAAGGTATTTCAGAAATAACTGTTGCCCATATTGTTGCACAAAATACACTAGACCTGTTTAAAAAAACTTATGAATCCGATGATTTTATCTTAACTCCTGAAGAAGCATATAAAGAATTATTTAAAAAGTTGAGACCTGGTGAAATACCTAGAGTGAACATAGCTACAGATTATATTAACAACCTCTATTTCAATCCGAATACATTTGATTTCTCATTAATTGGTAGAAAAAAGATTGTTAATAGAATGGAAGATACATATAAAAAATATTTAATTGAGGTTGAAGGTAAAAATATAGAAAAAGGCGAAGATATCGAATATCCTTACAAAGATGAAAGAATATTAACAAAACTGGATCTTATTTTAGCTTCAAGACATTTATTGGAAATGAAAGAAAATCCTGAATTACTTGATACAAGAGATCATTTAGGAAACAAACGCGTAAGATCAGTTGGGGAATTAATGCAAATAGAATTTGAACGTTCATTCTCAAAAATGCTACCAATATTAAATGAAAAACTTAGCATTATTCCTAATATTCAAAAATTGAATCCAAACACTTTAATTAATTCGAGAGCTATAATGACTACTATAAATCAATTTTTTGCAACAAGTCAATTATCTCAATTTATGGATCAAGTTAATCCATTATCTGAATTAACTCACAAAAGAAGATTATCAGCTATTGGACCTGGCGGGTTGAAAAGAGAACATGCAAAATTTGAAGTTCGTGACGTTCATCATTCTCATTATGGAAGAATGTGTCCAATAGAAACTCCTGAAGGTGCTAATATCGGTTTGATTACTTCTTTAGCTATATTAGCTAGAGTTGATGAATTCGGTTTCTTAGAAACACCTTATTATAAAGTTAAAGATGGAAAAGTACTATATGATAAAGGTGTATATTGGTTAACTGCAGATCAAGAAGAAGAAAAAATAATTGCTCCAGCTTCTGTTGATGTTGATGAAAATGGAATGCTAAAATCCGAATATGTTGAAATTAGACATGCCGGTAAAGTTACGTATGTGCATAGAGAAGATGTTGAATTTATAGCAGTTACACCAAAACAAATTGTTAGTGTTTCTACTTCTTTAATACCATTCCTTGAACACGATGATGCTAACCGTGCTTTGATGGGATCAAACATGCAAAGACAGGCTGTCCCACTGATGATTACAGAAGCTCCATATGTTGGAACAGGCGTTGAGTGGTTAGCAGCAAGAGACTCAGGATATGTTATTAAAGCTAAACACAGAGGAAGAGTTTCATATGTTGATGCTAAAACAATAATAGTTAATAGAATAGACGAAAATGGAAATGATATTTTAGATAATTATGGAAATCCTGTTCAAGATAAATATACATTATGGAAGTTTATTAGATCAAACCAAGATACTACTATAAATCAAAGACCTATTGTTGAAATGAATGAAATCGTTGAAAAAAATGCTCCAATTGCTGATGGCCCTGCTATTGACATGGGTGAATTAGCATTAGGTAAAAATGTTCTTGTTGCTTTTATGCCATGGGAAGGTTATAATTTTGAGGATGCTATACTTGTAAATGAGGAATTACTCGAAAGAGATACATTTACTTCTTTACATATTGAAGTTTATGAAACCAAAGCAATGGATACACAATTAGGTCCTGAAGAAATTACAGCTGATATTCCTAATGTAAAAAAAGAATCTTTAAGAAACCTCGATGAAAACGGAATTGTTAGAGTTGGTGCTTATGTAACTTCAGGTGATATTTTAGTTGGTAAAGTTACTCCAAGAGGAGAATCTGAAACTTCTCCTGAAGAAAAATTAATTAGATCCGTTTTTGGTGATAGAGGTAAAGATGTAAAAGACACTTCATTAACTGTTCCTCATGGTATTGAAGGTAGAGTTATTGATGTAAAAGTATTTACAAGAAAAGATATTCCAGATCTTGAAACTGGAGTAAACCAATATGTAAAAGTATATATTGCTTCAAAAAAAACATTAAATGTTGGAGATAAATTAGCTGGTAGACATGGTAATAAAGGTGTTGTTTCTAATATATTAAGGAAAGAAGATATGCCTTTCTTACCAAATGGGAAACCTATTGAAATGATACTTAGTCCTTTGGGAGTACCTTCACGTATGAACCTCGGACAAGTATTAGAAATGCATCTGGGATGGTTAGCAAAATTAACTGGAAAACATTTTGCTACACCTATTTTTGATGGTGCAAAAGAAAAAGAGATAATGAAAGCATTATATGAAGCTAGAAAAAACAATAGAATGGATGAATTAGATAAAGTACGTAAAGAATATGGTTTAGACTTAGGAGATACTCCAGAAGTAGAAAGTGGAAAAATAGTATTAAGAGATGGAAGAACTGGTGAACCGTTCGATTATCCAATTGCTATAGGATATATGTATATGCTTAGATTGGTTCACATTGCAAAAGATAAGATGCATGCTCGTTCAACAGGTCCTTATTCTTTAATTCATCAGCAACCACTCGGAGGTAAAGCTCATTTTGGTGGTCAAAGATTTGGTGAAATGGAAGTTTGGGCATTAGAAGCTTATGGTGCTGCACACACATTAACAGAAATGTTAACATATAAATCAGATGATATAAAAGGTAGAAATGAAGTTTATAAGGCAATATTAAATGGAAAAAATTTACCAGATCCTGGTATTCCTGAAAGTTTCAAAGTTTTAGTTAAAGAATTACAGGGGTTAATGTTAGATGTTCGTTTGTTTGATGAAGATGGTAATGAATTAGATGTAGATAAATTATAAAATCCCCTCAAGGAGGGTAAAGCATGGGTAAAATAACATCATCATTTAAAAGAAAAATTGCAAAAATCAAAGTGGGAATTGCTTCTCCAGAAAGAATAAGAGAGTGGTCAAGTGGAGAAGTAAAAAAACCTGAAACTATTAATCACAGAACTTTCAAACCAGAAAGAGATGGTTTGTTCTGTGAAAAGATTTTTGGCCCTGTTAAAGATTATGAATGTACTTGTGGTAGATATAAAGGCAAGAAATATGAAGGCACTGTGTGTGAAAGATGTGGTGTTAAAGTAGAATCCAAAGAGTCTAGAAGAAGAAAAATGGGGCATATAGAATTAGCTGCTCCAGTAGTACATATTTGGTTTTTAAAATCATCACCTTCTATTTTATCTATACTATTAAATATACCTGTAAAAGAACTAGAAAATATTATATATTATGGTTCAAAAAGGGTTGTAGAAAAAATATGGTTAATTACTGATCCAAAAGATTCTGACTTATTTGATTATGGTGATATGCTTCATAACACTGAATATGAAATATTCAGAGAAAAGATGGATTTTGATGTTGAGCAAGCTGTAAAGGTTTTACATGTAAAAGAAAAACCAATAGCTAAAAGAAGCGGTGTTGTAAGCATAGAAACCGAAATGACTCAAGCTAAACATGAAATTACATGGGTAAAAATAAAAGATGAAAATGGAGTAGAAGAAAAATGGCCAATTTTTGAAGGGTCAACTATTTTTGTTGAAGATGGTGATGAAGTTGAGGAAGGTACACAATTAGCTGATACATTTTTATATGAAGAAGAAATCTTAACCGCAAATGAATATTTAATATTTGAACAATTCTATCCATCAGCAATAGAAATTGAAAGAGACATTGAAAGAGATACTCCTATACTTGTAATTACAAACATTGATCCAGAAATTGAAAAAGAGATTGGTAAAGGTATTGGAAATACATTACTACAAGAAGAATATGAAGCATATAAAGAATTATATGATGATAAAATAATTGCTGATTATGGCGGAGAAGCAATTAAAAAATTACTTAGAAACTTAGATTTACATGAATTAAAAATTCAACTAGAAGCTGAATTGGCAAAATTAGATAAAAAAAGTGCAAAAGCATTAAAATTAATCAAAAGGTTAAAAGTAGTAAAAGACTTCTTAAAATCTGGTAATAATCCTGAGTGGATGATAATAGAAGCATTACCAGTTGTTCCACCAGATATTAGACCATTAATTCAGATTGATGGTGGAAGATTTGCAGCAACTGATTTAAATGATTTATACAGAAGAGTAATAAATAGAAATAATAGGCTTCTTAAATTATTTGAAATTGAAGCACCTGAAATCATTATTAGAAATGAAAAAAGAATCTTACAGCAAGCAGTTGATTCATTGATTTATAATGGTCGTGTAGGAAAAGCTATGACAGATAGAAGCGGAAGGCCATTAAGATCATTAACAGATTTAATAAAGGGTAAAAAAGGAAGATTTAGAAGGAATCTGCTTGGAAAACGTGTCGATTATTCCGGAAGGGCTGTTATTACAGTAGGTCCTGACTTAAAGATTCATGAATGTGGTCTTCCAAAGAAAATGGCAATGGAATTATTTAAACCATTTGTATTAAATAAATTATTAAAAGATTCAAATGCATCAAGTAAAAATGCTAGAAAATTAAAGAAAACTATAATTGAAAAAGAAATGCCTGAAGCTTGGGATATGCTTGAAGAAGTAATTAAAGGACATCCAGTAATGCTCAATAGAGCACCTACATTGCATAGAATTTCTATTCAAGCATTTATTCCAAAATTAATAGAAGGAAATTCAATACAATTGCATCCATTAGTATGTCCACCATTTAATGCCGACTTTGATGGAGACCAAATGGCTGTTCATGTTCCATTATCAAATATTGCACAGGCTGAGGCTAAATTCTTAATGTTATCAAGATATAACATTATCTCTCCTGCTAATGGTAAGCCAATATCTATGCCTGGTAAAGACATGATAGCTGGAGCATATTATTTAACAACAGTTGATAAAAAATATTTTGATTCAAAAGAATTACCTAAAACAATAAGAGATTTAACTGAAAATAATGGAAAAATAAAATATATATTTGCTGATGAATTTCAAGCATTGTATGTTCATGAATATGAAAAAGTGACAAGACATGAAGTAATAGTTGAAAACGGAGAATTAAAATGGTCAAAACCAACATTGAATTTACATGAACCAATGGGATTGTATTTAAATGGTGATTTAATAAAAACAACAGTTGGTAGACTAATATTCAAAGAAATATTACCTGATAAAAAAGGAAGATTTAATCCTGATTTCAATATAATATATAAAAAGAAAGAAATTAAAAAACTTATATTCGATACATTCAAATATCATGGAATTGACAGAACAGCTGATTTATTAGATGATATAAAATATTTAGGATTCCATTATGCAACTGTTTCTGGATTAACAATATCTGTTAGAGACATTGTTGAATCAAAAGAAAGATTGGAAATCATTAAAAAATCAGAAGAAACTGTAATGGAAATTGAAAAATATTTTGAAGAGGGATACTTAACAGATGATCAAAGATATAAAGAAGTTGTTAAAGTATGGGAAAAAACTATTCAAGATGTTACTGATGTAACTAGTATAGAATTTAAAAAATATCCATTTAACCCCGTATGGATGATGGTTGATTCTGGTGCAAGAGGTAATATTGACCAATTAAAACAACTTGCTGGTATGAGGGGTCTTATGGCTGATCCATCAGGTAAGGTTATTGAATTACCTATTAAATCTAACTTTAGAAATGGATTATCAGAGTTAGAATTCTTTATTTCTACACACGGAGCTAGAAAAGGATCTGCTGATACAGCTTTAAGAACATCTACAGCAGGTTATTTAACAAGAAGACTTGTTGATGTTGCACAATCAATTACAGTAACTGAACCAGATTGTGGAACTGAAAAAGGTATCGAAGCACGAGAATTAATAGCTGATGGATTAAGAATAGAAAAATTATCAGATTATTTGTTTGGTAGAGTATTAGCATCAGATGTTTTGGATCCTCAAACAGATGAAATAATAGTTAATCCTGAAACAGGGAAAAAATATGTAAGAGATGTTATGTTAGATGAAGAAGATTCTGCTTTCTTGGCAAATTACAAATCATCAATTCCAGTTGTAGAAGAAATTGAAAATGTAAATATTGATAATATAAACTTATATTTATACAATATATTAAATGAAGATATCATAGTAGATGGAGATTTATTATTCTCAAAAGGAACAGAAATTGATAAAGATATCATTAACTCTTTAAAACAACATAATATAAAAAATATTAATATAAAAGAATATAAAGCTGTGAATTTTGTATTTGTTGGTGATAACCTAAAGATAGAAGACGAGAATGGAAAAATAATAACATTAGTAAATTACCAAGAAAAAATTGATATTGATACTGCAAGAAAATTAGAAAGATATAATATAGAAAAAATTGAAGTAAGACCATCTATTTATGTAAGATCTATTTTAACATGTGAAGCCGAACACGGTGTTTGTGCAAAATGTTATGGAATGGATTTATCAAATCACAAAGTTGTGAATATTGGTGAATCTGTAGGTATAATTGCTGCTCAATCAATTGGAGAACCTGGTACACAGTTAACCATGAGAACATTCCATACTGGTGGTATTGCTACAGCTGGTGATATTACACAAGGTCTTCCAAGGGCAGAAGAGTTATTTGAAGCAAGAAAGAATTTAAAAGGGCCCGAAGCTGAATTCTCTACAGTAAAAGGAATAGTTAGAAAAATTGATAGGGATGAAAAAGGAAGACTTATATTTATTGTTGAAGATTTAAAAGGGGAATTATATACATATACAGCAGATCCAAAAGTTAAACCAACAGTTTCTGAAGGAGATAAAGTTGAACCTGGTTATAGATTAACATCAGGTAATATAAGACCAAGAAGATTACTTGAAGAATTGGGTGCAGAAGTTACGTTTGATTATTTATTAAAGGAAATCAAGAAAATTTATGCTGAACAAGGTGTTGAAATTCACGATAAACATTTTGAAATTATAATTAAACAGATGTTTAATAAGGTTGAAATAACATATGCAGGCGATACAGATTTTATGCCAAAAGATTTAATTAATATAAAAACTGTTGAAAAAATAAATAAAAAAATATATGAAGAAAATAAAAAAGTCGAAGAAAACAGAGAAGATATAATCGGTAAAAAATTAGCAGAAAAAATTTCAATAAAAACTGATGAAGGAAATGAAGTAATTGGAACTATTGGTGATGAAATAACTTCTGAATTATTAGACAAAATAATTGGAGTTGGAATAAAAGAAGTTGAAGTATTTAAAACAGAACCTCAATTATTAGAAACTGACGATGGTGAAATAAGATTAGTTGGAGAAAAGAAGGTTTATTTAATTAATCCAAAGGAACCTGCTAGATATGAAAGAAAATTATTAAGAATTACCAAATCATCACTTGAAAGAGAAGGATGGCTTGGAGCTGCATCATTCCAACAAACCGTTCAGGTCTTAACAGAAGCAGCATTAGAGGGTAAAGAAGATTACTTATTAGGATTAAAAGAAAATGTAATTGTAGGACAACCAATTCCTGCAGGTACTGGTTTAAAGCCATTCTTAGAATCAGAAATTTCAATATTTGAATTACCAACATTCCCAACCGAAGAATCTCAAGAAAGTGCAGCATCTTAAATAATCCAACCCTGGAGTGAAAAACTCCAGGGTTTTTCTTGATTGGAGAGAATTTAGATGATAAATATTATAACTTTTATAAAAAATGAATTTGTATTCTTTATATTTCTTTTTTTGCTCCTTATTTTATCTATTTTATATCCTCAAAAAATGACAAACTACATATATTTCGTTGATTGGAAAACTATAATAATACTTACTGGATTAATAATAATAACCTCTGGTATAAAAGAGAGTGGTTACCTTTTTTCCCTTGCAAAAAAATTATTACCACTTTTTAATGCAGAAAAATCCCTTGCATTATTCTTAATAATGGTTTCAATAATATTATCAACATTTCTTACAAATGATATCACTTTATTTATCGTTATTCCTTTAACTTTTAGCATAAAAAAATTAATAAAAAATGATATATCTAAATTTATAATATTCGAAACAATTGCTGTTAATATTGGCTCATCTTTAACTCCTATAGGAAATCCTCAAAATTTATTTTTATGGAATAAATGGAATATACCTTTTTATCTATTTATTTTAAAAATGTTACCTTTATTCATAATTTTTCTTTTAACTATATTATTATTTTCATTATTTCTTTTTCCAAATAAAGAAATTGTTTTTTTGGAAAACATAAATAAAAATATTATATTAAAAAAATGGCTTTTTATTATTTCAATATTTTTTCTTTTTTTATATATTATATCTATTGAAAAAAATAATCTTTACTTTGCAATAACTGTTATATTTATATTTTACTCATTATTTTATAGAGATATTTTATTAAAAACAGATTGGTTTTTAATATTATTATTTATAATAATATTAATTGATTTTCATATTATTTCATCAATACCATTTATAGATAAAATGGTGAATTTAATAAATCTTCAATCCAGAAAAAATGTTTTTCTATTCTCTTTAATTTTATCTCAAATAATTAGTAATGTACCTGCAAGTGTTTTCATATCAAAATTTTCTAATAATTGGTTAACTATAGCTTATGGTACAAACATCGGTGGAAATGGTATTGTTATCGGATCTTTAGCTAATATTATTGCATTAAGGTTATCTAAAGAAAAAAAAATTTGGATTAACTTACACAAATACTCTTTGCTTTATTTATTAATAACAACTATAATAACATTTATTTTTGTAATGTGAAAAATAAAAATAAGGAACCTAAAAAGGTTCCTTATTTTTTAACTATAGATATTCTTACCATATTTTTCTCTATTTCTATCTGTGCCTTGGTTTTTTCTGTAGTGCTTTCTGCATGATTTAACTTCTCTTTAGCTAATTCTATTGCTTTCATAGCTGTTTCAACATCTATCTCTTCAGGTCTTTCTGCTGCTGTCGTTAAGATTAACATTTCTTTACCATCCATTTCTAAAATACCACCATGAATAGCAAATAATTCTTCTCTTTCATCCTCTGTTTTTACTTTTAATGGTGAGACTTTAAGTTTAGCAACTATAGGTAATCTATCTGTTAAAACACCCATTCCACCTTCTACTGTTGTAAATTCAGCATATTTTGCTTTAATTTCAGCTTTAATTCCGCTGGGGGTTACTATTTTTAAGTCAAACATTTTACCCCCTCCTTAGACTTTAATTCCCATTTTCTTAGCCTTTTCTAATGCTTGTTCTATTGTACCAACCATATAGAAAGCTTGTTCAGGTATATGATCATATTTTCCTTCTAAAATTTCTTTAAATCCTTTTACTGTATCCTCTATTTTTACATATTGCCCATCAATACCTGAGAATTTTTCTGCTACAAAGAATGGTTGGGTTAAGAATCTTTGTATTTTTCTAGCTCTTTGTACTGTTAATTTATCTTCTTCTGATAATTCTTCAATACCAAGAATTGCTATAATATCTTGTAAATCTTTATATCTTTGCAATACTTGTTGTACTCCACGAGCAACTTGATAATGTTCGTCACCTAATACTGCTGGATCTAAAACTTTTGATGTTGAATCTAATGGATCAACTGCTGGATATAAACCTAATTCCGCTATTTGCCTTGAAAGAACTATAGTTGCTTCTAAATGTGAAAACGTTGTTGCTGGAGCTGGATCTGTAATATCATCTGCTGGAACATATACAGCTTGAACAGATGTAATAGATCCATCTTTTGTTGATGTAATTCTTTCTTGCAATTGCCCTACATCTGTAGCTAATGTTGGTTGGTAACCAACTGCTGATGGCATACGTCCTAATAACGCAGATACTTCTGAACCCGCTTGAACAAATCTAAAAATATTATCAATAAATAATAATACGTCTTTCTTTTGTACATCTCTGAAATATTCAGCCATTGTTAATGCTGTTAAAGCAATTCTAAACCTTGCTCCAGGTGGTTCATTCATTTGGCCAAAAACCAATGCTGTATTTGGTAAAACCCCTGATTCCTGCATTTCTAACCATAAATCATTACCTTCTCTTGTCCTTTCACCAACACCTGCAAACAAGGATAACCCTTTATGTTCAATTGCAATGTTTCTAATAAGCTCCATAACAAGAACAGTTTTTCCAACACCAGCACCACCAAAGAAACCTATTTTTCCTCCCTTTGGGAATGGCGCTAATAAATCTATTACTTTAATACCAGTTTCTAATATTTCTATTTCTGTTGATTGATCCTTAATTGATGGTGGTTCTCTATGAATAGGCCAATATACATTTGCTTCTACATCGCCTCTTTCATCTATAGGCTCACCTAATAGATTAAACATTCTTCCTAATGTAATTTCACCCACAGGTACTTTAATTGGTGCACCTGTGTCAATTACATCAAGGCCTCTTTTTAATCCATCCGTTGAATCAAGAGCTACACATCTAACTGTATTATCTCCAATTAACTGTTCAACTTCTAGTACTAATTTTTTATTTGTATATGGATTAATAACTTCAAGAGCATTATATACTTCTGGTAATTTCCCAGTTTCAAATTTCACATCCACAACGGGGCCTATTATACTTACTAATTTTCCAATATTTTTTTCCACTTATTACACCCCCAATATTATTCTTCCTGCAATGCTTGAGCACCGTTTACTATTTCAATTAATTCTTGTGTAATTGAAGCCTGCCTTGCTTTATTATATGCTAGAGTAAGTTTTTCAATTAAGTTCTTTGCATTATCTGTTGCATTATGCATTGCATTTTTTCTTGCATATAATTCACTAATTTTATTTTCATATAAAATTAAATATGTTTTAGATAAAAGATACAAAAATGCTGCTTCTTCAAATAATTCTTTTGAATCCGGTTCGTATTCAAATCTAGGATCCATAGAACCTTCAAAAGTAATTGGTAACAAATCTACAACTTCTGGTTTTTGAATTAATACATTTTTAAATGCGCCATATACTACTTTTACTTTACCTATATTTTTGTCCTCAACTATATCAAGTATATCGTCTAAAATATATTCTGCATCATGTTGCTTTGGAACATCATATAATTTTGTTCTTGATAATAATAATTTTCCAGTTTGTTTTAATTCTATTTCACCTTTTGAACCTATGTTATAAAATCCTATAAAATCATTAGTTTTTTTAGCTAATTCATTAGCTGTTTTAGCTAATTCTATGGGAAAAGAACCACATAACCCCATATCTGGTGTAATTACTACTATTAATGTTCCATCATTATTGGATGTATATATACTATTTTCAACAGGAGCTATCTTTTTCATTATTTTTTCAGCATAATAAGCATAATCCTTCAACGCCGTAATTTCTTTAACTATTTTATTAGCCTTTGCAGCGGCTACCATTTCCATAGCTTTTGTGATTTTCATTGTTGACTGCGTCGAAGCACGACGTTGTTTAAGAATTCTTAGTTTTCCTCGACTCATAAGATGTCACCACCTTAAGCTTGAAAAGCTGATTTAAAGTCTTCTATAGCTTTTCTAAGCTCCTTATCTAAATCATCATCAATTTTTTGTTTGGTTTTTATTGCTTCTAAAATCGATGGTCTATTAGATTTTAGGAATTGTAAAAATTCTTTTTCAAATTTATTGATACTTTGAGTTGGTATATCATCAAGGAAACCATTAACTCCTGCAAAAACAACAGCTACTTGATCTTCTACTTCCATTGGAACATATTGACCTTGTTTTAATAATTCAGAAAGTTTTTCTCCTCTGATTAATTGTTTTCTTGTAGATTCATCTAATTCTGTTGCAAATTGTGCAAATGCTTCTAATTCCCTATATTGAGCTAGATCAAGTCTCAAACTTCCAGCTACTTGTTTCATAGCTTTTATTTGAGCTGCACCTCCAACCCTAGAAACGGATAATCCAACATTTACAGCAGGTCTTTGTCCTGCATAAAATAAGGAAGGCTCTAAATAAATTTGACCATCTGTAATTGAAATAACATTTGTTGGTATATATGCTGAAACATCATTTGCTTGAGTTTCAATTATAGGTAAAGCGGTTAATGAACCTCCGCCATAATTTTCATGAAGCCTAGCTGCTCTTTCTAGTAATCTAGAATGTAAATAAAAAACATCTCCTGGATAAGCTTCACGTCCAGGTGGTCTTCTTAAAAGAAGGGATAATTCCCTATATGCTGCAGCGTGTTTTGATAAATCATCATAAACCGCCAAAGCATCTTTACCGTTAAACATAAAATATTCTCCCATTGCAGCACCTGCATAAGGAGCTAAATATAATAATGATGCAGGGTCACTAGCGCTTGCTACCACTACTGTGGTATATTCCATTGCACCATATTCTTCTAATTTAGCTACTGTTCTAGCAACAGCAGAAGCTTTTTGTCCAATAGCTACATATATACAATGAACACCTTTACCTTTTTGATTTATTATTGTGTCAATAGCAATTGCAGTTTTACCAGTTTGTCTATCCCCTATTATTAATTCCCTTTGCCCTCTTCCAATAGGAATCATTGTATCAATAGCTTTTAAACCTGTTTGTAATGGTGTATCAACAGGTTTTCTTAAAACTACACCTGGAGCCTTAAATTCTATTGGCCTTGTATGTTTTGCATTTATAGGGCCTTTACCATCTAAAGGTTCTCCTAGAGGATTTACAACTCTTCCTAATAATTCTTCACCAGCAGGAACTTCCGCAATTTTACCTGTTCTAACAACTTTATTTCCTTCTTTTATAAGTTTATAATTACCTAAAATAATAATACCTACATTATCTTCTTCAAGATTTAAAGCCATACCGCTAACAATATCGCCAGTGTCAGTATGTATTTCTACTAGTTCACTTGCCATAGCATCTTTTAAACCATATGCTCTAGCAATACCATCACCAACTTGAATTATCCATCCAATTTCTTTTATTTCACCTGATTCATATGATTTAATGCGTTCCTCAATAACTTTTTCGAGTTCATCAGGATTTATTCTCAAAACAAATCACCCCCGCTTGGAAGCGTACTCGCGTCCGATTTTTTCCAGCATACCTTTTATAGAATAATCAAATACTTTATCTTCTAATTGTAATTGTAACCCACCTATTAAATCTTTTTTTATTTCTGTATCTAATATAGCTTTTCTTCCTGTTTTCTTTAATATTATTTCTTTTAATTCCTCTATAGACTTTTCTTTTAACTCATATGGTGTTAACATTTTTACTTTGATTAATTTCTTTAATTCATTGTTTTTTTGTTCTATTAAAATATAAATCATTGGTAACATCAATTGTCTTTTCTTATAAACTAAAGCTTCAATAAATCTGTTGAAATTAGGATCTTCAATTTCTGAAGATTTTATTATATGCATAGCAATATAATCCTTAGGCAACAAAGGATTTCCTATTAAATCATAAAAAGCTTTATCATTCTGTATTTTATCGGTAATTTTTTTTATTGCAATAACATATTCATCCAATTTATCTAAATTACCTTCTTTGGACAAATATTCCAAAAATGCTTCTACATATCTAGTTGCAATAGATATTGAATTCTTCATAATTTTTCACCCTTATTAAGTGCTTCAAATGCTCTCTTTATTATATCTTCATTAACTTTTTCATCAATATTTTTCTTTAAAATCATAGAAGCAATTGCGACTGAGAGTGAAACAACCTTATTTTGTATATCCTTGAATGCTTCTTCTTTAATTTCTTGAGCTTCTTTTTCTGCTGATGCTATTATTCTAGCTTTTTCATTAGATGCTTCTTCTTTAGCTGTATGCAATATATTTTTTGCTAATTCCTCAGCTTCTTTTATTATATTTTCTTTTTTAGCTCTAATTTCCTCTAACTCTTTATTTGCCATTTGTAATTTTTCTTCAGCTTCTTTTCTCAATTTTTCTGATTGATTTAATTCACTTTCTACAATTTGTCTTCTTTTATCTGCTATTTCAAAAAATGGCTTATATAGCATAACCCATAAGAAATAGGCCAATACAGTGAAACCAACTAAATTTATTATTGATGTAAAATTAATATCTAACACTTTAACACCCCCTTTTATGGGGATTTTTACCCCGAAGTCGTTAAATTATGGTAATACTATTAACATTAATAATGCAATAACTAATGAATATAAACCTGTAGATTCTGTAACAGCCATAGCAAGTAACATACGTGTTGTTAATGTACCAGCCATTTCTGGTTGTCTTGCCATAGCATCCATAGCATGAGCACCAACGTTACCTTCTCCAACACCTGGACCTATAGCTCCAATACCCATTGCTAAACCAGCACCAACAAATTTACCTAAATAATATAAACCTGTACCTAAAGCAGCTTCACTTCCAGATTTTACTATTTCTTGTGCAACTTGTTCAACAGCCATTCTAATCTACCTCCTTATAAAATTTAATTTAAACTATAATTTTTCTTATTCTTCAAGTAATGATCCCATATAAGCTATTGCTAAAAGCGCAAACACAAACGCTTGTATAAGGCCAACGAATATTCCAAAAAATCCCCATAAAAATATAGGTAAAACAAAGTATTTTAACATATAACTAATAATTAAAACCAGTATTCCTCCGCCAAAAATATTTCCAAACAACCTTAAAGAATGTGAAACAGGCTTTGCTAATTCACCAATTAAATTTAAGGGCAATAATAATGGTGTTGGCTCGACAAACATTTTTAGCCAATTTACTATACCTTTTGCTCTTGCTGCAAAAATATGACTAATAATAAGAACCATTACAGCAAATGTTGCATTTGTGTTTAAATCTGATGTTGGAGTATACCATGTATCTGTAAATAATCCTATTTTCAAACCATCACTAACAGGTGACACATTAATTCCAGGCATACCTGATAATAAATTAGCAATTAAAATAAATAAAAATAAAGTAGTTGATATAACATATATTGGCTTTCTATATTTTTTATTTGGAACTGCATCCTCAACCAATTCCCAGAAATAACCTAACAAAGATTCTACTAAAGCTTGTTTCCTATTAGGTATAAGTTCAAATTTTACACCAGTTGCAAATATTATTAAAATAATAATGATGGCTAAAGACATAATAACTGTCATAGGATTTATAGTATTCCAAAAAGATGCATTTTCTCCAAAAGAATATGTCCATCTTAATCCTACTCCTTCTAAATTAGACGATGGAAAGAATATAAAATTTACTAATCCCAATAATACATAAATCAAAAATAATATTAATAATGTTTTCTTTTGCTTTGAATTCATACATATTCCTCCCTATTATTTTGGTGAAATAAGTGCAGCAAATTTCATATTCATAAGACCTAAAAATGTTAAAAATAAACCTTCTTCATCAAACAAACTTCCAACAAACATGATTATACCAAAAAAAGCGTATCTAATTATATAACCTTTTAAAAATTTACGTTTGGGTTTTGTAAATATTGTATTAATCTCCTCAGTTATCATTAATATTCCAACAATAGCTCCAAAACCACCTAGAAATACTAATAATGACTTAATTTTATAAAAATACAACAAACTTAAAAATTCAATTATCGAAAGAATTATTATCTTTATTATTATTTCTTTTGTTTTTCTTTTTAATTCTAAGTTCATTATCTTCTTTTTCCACCTCCTTCAACATTTCCATTATACCATTATATAATCCAGAAATAACACCTAAAAACAAAAATGCTATCTTCCATATTTCAGTTTTTGTTATGGAAGATATTGCAACGCCTATTAGATAACCCATAAATACATTTGCCAATACAGTTAAAGCAAAAAAAAGAATTAAATTTAATCTTGTAAAAATTTTGATATCTATTTTATTATTTCTCATTCTAATTTTTTAAAACAACAAAAAATTCTTCTGAAAACTTATTATCTATATTCATTGGGAATTTTAATGAAATTCCATCTTTTATAAAAATAATATTATTTCCATACATTATTGATGGAGGGGTTATGTTTATTTTATGACCCATTTTTTCTAAATTAATAGCAATAGATCCGGAAATCATATTTCCCAATTCACCTAACGCACTTAACCCCATTTCATCTAACCTTTCTATCGGCATACCCATCATCATATTTGAAACTACTGCTTTTGCTGATTCAACTGATAATCCAATATGAATATTACCATGTAAATCTCCTATAAACCCTATAGTTACAACAACTTCATAAGATCTTTCTTCACCTTTATCTACTACTGGTTTTTGAATTGCAATATCCATATTGTTAGTTGCCATTTTAAATGTACTCGAAAAAGCGTCTAAAATAGAATTTATTACTTTTACATTCATAAAAATCCTCCTTTATGTTTTTCACAAATATTATACAATAAATTTAGCATAATTACAACACTTTTATAATTCATTTTTTTATTATGTAATTTAATATTATAATAAACTCTTTTTTATTATAAATTTTTTCTGGTATAATAAAATCAGAATTTATTTTTTGAGAGGAGTGGGGATAATGAGAGTTGGTATATTGACTGGAGGGGGAGACTGTCCTGGTTTAAACGCTGTTATTAGAGGAATAGTCCATGCTGCAGGAGAAGGTTATGAAACATATGGTATTTTAAATGGTTGGAAAGGTATGTTAACTAAAGAAATAATGAAATTAGATAACGATGATGTAGAGGGAATACATATTTTAGGTGGAACTATTCTAGGAACAGCTAGAACAAATCCTTTTAAAAATGAAGAAAGTAGAGAATTACTTGAAAAAAATTTCAAAGAATTAGGATTAGACGCTTTAATAGCGATAGGAGGTGATGATACACTATCTGTCGCTGCCAAATTATCAAGTTTAGGTTACCCTGTTGTTGGAGTTCCAAAAACCATAGATAATGATGTCTCAAATACAGACTATACCTTTGGATTCCATACTGCTGTTAATGTTGGTGCTGATGCCATTGATAGATTACATTCCACTGCTAAATCTCATCAGAGAGTTATGGTTGTTGAATTAATGGGAAGAGAAGCTGGGTGGATAACTATCGAAGCCGGGATGGCTGCTGGAGCACATTTAATTTTAATCCCTGAGTTTCCAATGACAATAAACGAAATTGTAACCTATGTACATAAAAGAATGAAAGAAAAAAAATATATGATTATTGCTGTAGCAGAAGGTTTTAAACCAACAGAATTAGAACAAGTTGTCGCTGATAAATCAACTATTGACGCTTTTGGCCATATTAAACTAGGAGGTATAGCCCATTATTTAGCCGAAATCATAGAACAAAAGACTGGTTATGAAACACGATCTGTAGTATTGGGGCACTTGTTAAGAGGTGGTACTCCTACTGCATTTGATAGGATTCTAGGAACAAGATATGGTGTAGAAGCTATGAATCTTGTAAAGGAAAAAGATTTTGGAAGAATGGTTGCATTAAAAGGAAATCAAATAGTATCAATACCTTTAGAATATGGAGTTGCAACCAAAAAACTTGTGCCTTTTGAGTATTATAAACTAGCTCAGCTATTTTTTGATTAATATCAATTTTATTATTAAAATTATTTTTTATTATAGAGGTGAAAAATTCCAATGAATTATGCAGTAACTATAGGAACTTTTGATGGTGTCCATAGAGGGCATCAAGTAATAATAAAAAAAACACTAGAAATTGCTAAAAAAAATAATTTAATCCCAAAAGCTTATATAATGAAATATCCTGCAATTAAATATTTTGGCGATTTTAATGGAGTCATATTGCCTTCATACAAAAGAGAAGAAATTTTACAAAATTATGGATTTGAAACAGAAGTTTTTGAACTTCCAGATGTAATTCACATAACCCATGATGCATATTTGGACTTTCTTATAGAGAATGGTATGAAAGCTATTGTCTGTGGCAAGGATTTTACTTTTGGAAAAGAAAAAAAGGGAGATGTTCAATATTTATTATCTCAACAACATAAAAAAAACTTTTTTGTTGAAATATTAAAAGATATAAAAACATCTGAAACTAGAATTAGTTCAACTTTTATTAGAAGAGCTTTAATTGCTGGAAATGTAGATGAAGCAAATTTTTTGCTAGGAAAAAATTGGACTATTGAAGGGCCTGTATATGCAGATCGTCATGTTGGTTTTAGTTTAGGGTTTCCAACTGCAAACATTAATATAAGATACAAAGAAGAGGTATTATATCCTAAATATGGGGTTTATCTTGTAAAAGGTGGCATTAAAGGTTCTTCTCATAAATATTTCGGACTTATGAGTATTGGTTTGAGACCAACTTTTAATGAAGATATTAAAAATCCCAAAGTTGAAATTTATTTTTTAGATTATTTTGGAGATTTATATGATAAAATCATAGAAGTAGAAGTACTAAAGTTTCTTAGAGAAGAAATTAAATTTGATTCCAAACAAGCTCTTATTAATCAGATGATAAGAGATGAAGACAATGCTAGAAGAATTATTAATAATTTAACAAGGTAGGCGTAAGCCTACCTTGTTAAATTATTGTGAAAATGCATTAGCAATCCACGATCCTTGAGCTTGCATTTGGGAAACAGATTGTTCCATTGCTGAAAATTTTTGCCAATAATATGCTTCTTTCCTTTGTAATTGATCAATTAAAGACGTCATCCTTTTTGCAATATCTCTCATCTCAAGCCCTATTGTTCCTGTTGTACCTGATATTTGATCTATTGTTCCTCCAAATTTTGTTGTCTCCCATATATAATCTTTAAACTGAATTGCAATACCTTTGTTATTATCATCTTCATAAGCAAATAATTTCCATACTTCTTCTGCATTATTTTGAATTGCTTCCTTTAATTTATCTTCATTTATTTGAAGAATACCTTTCATAGTATTTTCATACGTTCCACCAGCATCTCCTGAATTTACTCCTATTTCATACAATGAACTATATTCAGCATTTACATCAGAAGTCCATGAAACTACACCATAAGCAATATCTCTTAAATTGTCAAATATATCTTGTAAATTGTCATCTCCTTTTAAAACGCCTTTTATTTTATCTTCCTCAGATAGAGTTGTTCCTTTTTCAGCATTTACTGGTTCTTCATTTAATTTATCATATATATATCCTATAACCTCATTATACTTATCAACAAAATCTTTTATTTGATCATAAGTTGCATCTGTATCTTGAGAAACCTGAACATTTATCCAAGTAGTTGATACAGATTTTAAATCTAACGTAACATTATTATACTCAACTGTATTTCCCCATGTTGTTTTTGTTAAATCTGCTGTCCCATCTCCATCTAAATCTATTTCAACTTCTGCTGCACTACCCGGGATAATAGTTCCTAAATAATTTCCGCCAGCATCAACCCACGATAAATCATCCAATAAATTAGTTTTATTACTACCAGTAGAATCCCCATCTTCTATGTTAATAGACTGGGGTCCTCCTTCTTTATTTCTTATCATAAGTTTATCTTCATTTTCATCATACCAAGCTATAACATTAGCATTTGAAGCATTTATTCTTGCTATTAAGCTACTAAGCGAATCAGTTGAACTAACAGTTATTTCAGTTCCATTTATTCTAATAATTCCTGATACAACATCTGAACTAATATCTGATAAAGTTTTAGAAGTATTAATAGCCCCCGCATGAACAGTGCTTTCAATATATCCTGCAGTAGCGCCACCTGGTACATAATCAGCACCTTCAAGATTAAATACATCTATAAAATTACTAGTATCTGAAGAGTCACCCAATAATATATTGGATACACTCCCCTCCATTCCAGCCTTTTCCTCTATTTTTAATTTTCCATTATTCAAAGAGGCTGTAAAATATGTTGAATTTGTATCAATCTGATTTATAATATCACCTATGGTATCAGTTCCATTAAAATTAATATTTACAGTTTCTAATATATTCCCGGAAGAATCCAAGGCTTTTAATGTAAATGTTCCCGCTATTGGGGTAGTTCTTCCATCTAATTGATAATATTGTGTTGTTAAATCTGGTATATTACCTAAAGTATTATTAGGAGTTAACAATGTTGAAGAGGATAAAGAATTAACTTTAACCTTAAAACTCGTATTACTTGCTGATGTTGATGCTGTTGCAGATAAAATGTTTTCATCACTAACCTGAACTGATTTAGGAATTAATTTACTTTTTAATTTAAATGTTGCAAGAAAATCCCAAAAATCACTTAATTTTGAATCAACTTCTTCCCATGCTTTTTGTTTTAATTGTAATGTTTCAAAATCATTTTGAAGTCTTTCTAATGGTTTTCTTTCAACAGACATCAATTGATCAATAATAGCTGACGTATCCAAACCACTGGCAACTCCTCCAAATTGGAAAGAACCAAGATAACTATTTTCACTCATATTACCACCTCTATTTATGAACGTTTATTTATACACGCTCATCTAAAAAAATCCCTTCTAACTTATCTAACATTTCGGCCATTTTCACAGCTGTTTCTGATGGAATTTGTCTAATAACTTTTTTTGAATCTTTATCAATTATTTTGACTACTACCATATCAGCCTCTTTGTTTACTTCAAATCTTGCTTCTCCTTTGAAAATTTCTTTTAACTTATTTAATTTCTTTTCAATTATTTTTGACAATTCACCAATATCAAGATTTTTAATTGTGTTATTTTCATCTGCCATATTTTCTTTTTTTTCATTATTAACATTTCTCTTATTATTAGATAGATCTATATCTTTGGTAAGTGAATTGATAAAACTAGAAAAATCTCCATTTATCTTGTTCATTTCTCCCATAATTACACCCCCGCAAGAATACTTTGAATATCCATCCCATTGGTCATATTTTTCTAATATAATAATCGTAGATTTTTTCTAAAAATTTAGCTTTTATTGTAATAATTTGTAACAAAATAATTAATTGTGTCCTGAATAACAAAATTTTCCACATATACACCCAATGAAACATATGGCTTATTAGAACCATGATAATCACTACCCGCTGTTACCAAAAGACCATTTTTTCTTGCTAAATCTATCAGAAAGTTCGTATATTTCGGATTACTTGAATAGTGAAAACACTCTATTCCATCCAATCCATAATCCTTTAATTCCTCTACTAAAATTTCCAATTGGGAATTTGATAATCTCAATTTTTTAGGGTGTGCAAGAACTGCAATTCCACCTGATTTTTTTATAGCTTTAATAGTTTTTTTGGGTGAAAATTTAAATCTCTCTATATAACATTTTTTCCCTCTAGTTAAATAAGATTCTATAATTTGGCTAACAGATGCCCCATAACCTTTTTTTAATAAAATTCTTGCTATATGCGGTCTTCCAATAGTATATAACGAAACACCCTCAAGATCTTCTATATCTATTTTAAATCCTTCTTTTTTTAATAATTCTATCATTTGCTTATTTCTTTCTATTCTTTTATGGTATATAGTTTCAAGAATTGAATTTAAATATTCATTTTCTACATCTATATTATATCCAAGAATATCCATCAACGTTGGAAATTCCACATTAATTTCCACTCCTGGTATATATTTTAAATTTATTTTATCAGCAAATTCAATTGCTTCTTTTTGGCTTTTAATTGTGTCGTGATCAGTGATAGAAAGCATTTTTATCCCTAAGTTTTTTGCTTTTTTTATTATTTGTCTTGGCGATAATGTTCCATCTGAAAACGTGCTATGACAATGTAAGTCCAACAACATATAATTACTCCCCTCATATTACTTCGACTCTATTTTTGCCATTAGTTTTTGCCTTATAAAGTGCCTTATCAGCTATTTTAATAAGATTTTCTATTTTGGGATCTTTTTTTATCATATTTATCGAAGATATTCCCATACTAACAGTAATATTTAATTTTGTTTTCTTAAAAAGGGTTATATTTACATTTTTTAATAATCTTTTGGCTATTTTTTCAGCACCTTTTAAATCCGTATTAGGCAAAATAGTTAAAAATTCTTCTCCTCCATACCTACAAACGATATCAAAATCCCTTAAATTACCTTTCAAAGAGTTTACTAATTCAACAAGAATTTCGTCTCCTTTTTGATGACCATATTTATCATTTACTTTTTTAAAATCATCAATATCAATCAAAATAACTGAAAAATCAAATTTATATCTCTCGTATAATCCATACAACTCTTTTAATTTATTTTCCATATACCTTCTTGTGTAAGCTGATGTTAATGGATCTAAAATACTATATTCATAGTGAGTAATTTTATCTAAAATTGAAAATAATACATCTTCAATAATTATTATATTATCTAGAATATTAGCTGCATCTTTTGAATCTAATTCTACATTTTTATTTCCCATATAAATATAATATTTATAATCATCATAATTTGAGGAATATGATAATTTTAAAGGTTTTATTAAAAATTGATCTTTTTCTAAATCCTCTTCATTATTAAAATTAAAATTATATTCAACTTCATAATCTTTGGTAATAACTCTTATTAAAATTTCATTAGCAGGATATGTGTTTTTTATGAAATCTCCTATTTTATCTACAACAAACTTTGGAGATGTTGACCTTAGAAGATCTATAATTAAAGAATTTATCTTTTCATAAGATTTTATTCTTTCAAATAAATCATTATAATTACTTTCAAAATTTATTTTATTAAACGAAAATTCTTTATATATAAATGAGGGTAATTTGAATTTATTTATTAAAAAGTCATTTATTTCTTTAAACTTATTTTTCATAAATAATTCTTCATAAATTTTTTGAGCTTTTCTCAAATATTTTAATGATTTAAATTTTTCTCTTTTTATATTATAAAAATAACCTAGTCCTTCAAACAAAATAGCTAAAGATAATTTTTTATCTTTAAACTCCTTAATTAAGCTTATTGACCATTTTTCAAATTCATCACTAAATTTATATTTTGCTATTTTTTCACTTACAATATATACCATTTCTTCTTTTAAATATACTAAAGGGTTATTTTTATAAAATAACCATGATATATAAATCTTATTTTCATCTGATTCAAAAAGTAATGTATATAAATTCTTAAAAAAATCGTTTTTTTCTATAATTTTTTTATATTTTTTATTTTGAAAAAAAAACTTATTTTTCTCAAAAAATGCTTTTAAAATATAAATATTATCTTTTAAGTCTTTTAGAGTATTTTTTAAAAAAACTTTATCTTTAACATAATCATCTATTTTCCTTATATTGCTTTCTAAATTAGAATAATCCCTACCATATAAAAAGTAATAGTTTTTTATATCATTTGCAAGAAGATAACTATTAAAATCATTATTTACTAAAGAATATTTCTCTGCTTTACTTATTAATTCAAAAAACTCAGATATTTCACCTTTATATAACTTTGTATTTGCTATATTAATCAAAATTCTATTATAAGTATGATAATCTCCTATTTCTTTAGATAATTCTAAAACCTTTTTATTATAAATTTCAGAAATACTTGAATTCAAACTTTCATAAATTATAGCTAAATTCGCATAAACTATTTGTGTTAATCTTTTATAATTAGTTTCAATCGAAATATTAAGAGCTTCATTATAATATTTTAAAGATAATTCGGGCATTGCTGTTTCCATTTTTATACCTAATATATTTAGGATCATCCCATGAATAGTTTTAAATTTAGATAAATTCTTGTGTTTTTCAAATATTTTTTCAAAAATAAGATAAAACTCAAATATTTTATCTTTCTCTAGTTTTGAATAATTCATACTTAAATAGAAATATATATATATACCCTTTTTATAATCTGTTGTTTTTTCATCATTTATCCATCCTAAGAGTAAATCATTTAATTTTTTCTCATCTGTATATTTTAAAAATAAGTCAGCTATATATCCATAAACACTGCTCGCTTTTATTTCTTTTATATATTTTTCCAAATCTTTTGAATATTCGTTTAAAAAATATTTTTTTGAAAGATATATAGCCATAGCAGAATATGGTATTTTGTCTATTAATTTTTCTATTTCGTGAAAACCATAATCGATAAAATTCAAATCTTTCCAATAAAATAATGATTTTTTCATTTCTTTTAAAATAATAGATATAACTGCTTTAATTTTACCAGCATTTTTCAAGTGAAAAATTTTTTCTTTTAATGTTTCATATTTTCTGCTCAAATATATATGTATATTTCTTTTTTCTGTTGGAGATAATAAATTATGAAATAAATCTTGGTAAAACAAATTAAAAAACCTATATTCATTATTTTCTTTTAATAAAATATTTTTTTCAATAGCATATAAAATGCTTGTATCAAAATTTCTCTTCAAATATCCTTCTAAAATATTTATATCTGAAATTTTAAATTTAAATCCTAAAGTTGACAAATATTTTAGATCTTCTTTTATCTCAGATGGAATTTTTAATATTTTTTCATAAACTAAATCTATAATCTTTTTATCCTTAATCTTTTCCGGATAAAATAAATAATGCTCATTTTCAAACTTAATAATACCCAAATCATAAAAATCCTTTATAATTTGGTATATATCTCCAGGATAACCTTTTGATAAATCATGTACAATTTCAATTATTTCTGGGTATTTAATTAAGAATTCGTTAGATAAAATAATTTTTAACAATATTTCAGTTTTTTCTTTTTGAAAAGGCTTTAATTCAATATATTCAATATTATCAACGTTTAATTTCTGATATAAATGGGATATTAATATTATTGAAAAAGGAAAATCAAAGTTTTTACTTAAAATTTCTTCAACGAAATTTTTAAATTTAATATCTATATCTTGATAATCATCCACAATGATTATCAATTTAAAATCTTTTTTATTTTCTCTTAATGTGTCTATGTAGCTCAAAAAATAAAATATATTTAAACTTCGAGGAATATCTATGGTTCCTGAAAAAATTTCTTTAATGCTACGAGATCTAATTACGGTATAATTCAATTCCTTAAACTTAAATTCCATAAAGTCAATTAACCGCGTTTTCCCAACTCTCTGGGGACCATATATGAATATATGTTTTTTTCCCAAAATTTTCAAAATTTTATCTCTTTCATTTTCTCTATCAATAAAATGTGGAATTCTTATTCTTTCATAGCTCTTTTTATAAAAATTAAACACATTTAATAAAATCATGTATAAATCATGAACACACTCTATATCTTTATTTATTAAATCAAGAAATTTTTTCATTCTATATGTTTTTCTAGAAGACACTCTATATAATTTTATAGCTAATTTTTTTAATATTTCAATAACACCATCTTCATCATTTTTTTCATTAATGATTATTTTTTCATTTTTTTGAGGTACAAAAAAAAATGGCATCATAGTAACCTTGTTATTTTCATCTATATATATATCATCTAAACAAATATAAGGAATAATAATATTCGCAGAATGTGTAATCCTATCAATAATATCATACACAGTATATAATATATAATAATATTTCTTTTCATCAATTTCACATTCTGTTATAGGTATTTCATTCCAATATTCTGTGTATATATAATAATTATCTTCTTTAATCTCTATTTTTTCAGGTATTAATAAACCAAATTCCTTAAAAAATTCTAGTTCTTTAGATATTTTTAAAAAGTAATTATAATAAAAACTTTCGCTTTTCGTTATTCTTACACGAAAAGTTTTATTATCAATTATATTTAAATATTCTTTACCAAATATACTTTCCCGTAAAAAAACATGAAAATCTTTCAATTTAATCCCCCTATTACTAAAATATATGATATACTTTAAAGATTGAAACTGTAATTAAAGATGTAACAGCCATTATTTTTATTAATATATCTAGAGAAGGACCAACTGTGTCTTTTAATGGATCGCCAACAGTATCTCCAACAACTGATGCTTTGTGTGCATCCGTACCTTTTCCTTCACCTTCAATATTTCCATTCTCTATATATTTTTTTGCATTATCCCAGGCTCCTCCTGAATTTGCCGTATAAATAGCTAACATTACACCACTAAAAGTAGTTCCCGCTAATAATCCTCCAACAAAATCAGTTCCAAAAACAAAGCCAGAAATTAAAGGAGTTAATACAGCAATTAATGCAGGTATCTTCATCTCTTTCAATGCGCCATCACTACTTATTTTTATACATCTATTATAATCAGGTTTAGCTTTTCCTTCCATTAAACCTGGTATTTCTCTAAATTGCCTTCTAATTTCTTCAACCATTTTTTCTGCAGCATTTACCACTGCATCTATCAAATATGCACTAAAAAAATATGGTAATGCTGCACCAAAAAGGGCTCCTGCTATTGTTTTAGGACTAATAAGATTGATATTTAAAAAACTTTTTAGATCAACTTGCATAGATGGATTAATTTGCGAATAAACAAATGATGCAAATAATGATAATGCTGCAAAAGCTGCTGACCCTATAGCAAAACCTTTACCTATAGCCGCTGTTGTATTACCTACAGAATCAAGAGTATCTGTTATTTTTCTAACTTCTGGATTTAATTCCGCCATTTCACTTATTCCACCAGCATTATCGGCTACAGGACCATAAGAATCAACAGACACTGTTGCTGCTACAAAAGAAAGCATCCCCATAGCCGCCATTGCTACTCCATATAATCCAGAAAAATAATTTGAAATCAATATTCCAAACATCAACATAAATACAGGATATAAAACACTTTTCATTCCTAATGCCATACCTTTTGAAATTACAATAGCTGGACCACCTTTTGCAAATTTAGCTAATTCTTTTGTAGGTTTATACTTATCGCTTGTATAATACTCAGCTAATAACCCAATTAATATACCTGAAATTATTCCTACAATAGCAGCTAACCATGGCGAATACAATCCAAATCTAAAGTTCATTAATTCTAATTCTTGTTTTGGTAAATCTTTTAAATAAAATATACTTAAAAAATAAGTAAAAATTATTGTTAATATTGCAGATGTAAATAATGATATATTAAGTTCCTTATGTGGATTATCAGAACTTTTTTTAAATATTACATATAATATTCCTATCATTGCCCCAACAAGTCCTAAAATAGTAAAAAATATAGGATATAACGACAATTTATACGTTGTAATATATGAAATATCTTGTATATCTTTTGAAATTAAAAAACTTGCATATAAAACCAACACTACTGATGAGATTATTGCACCTATATAACTTTCTAATAAATCTGCACCTAATCCTGCAATGTCTCCAACATTATCCCCAACATTGTCTGCTATAGTTGCTGGATTTCGAGGATCATCCTCTGGCAATGCCAATTCAGTTTTTCCTACCAAATCTGCACCCATATCTGCAGCTTTAGTGTATATTCCGCCACCAACTCTATCAAACATCGCTATAATAGAACAACCTAAAGCGTATCCAGATACTGTCATTGCAAAAGGTATATAACTTATCCCCAACCAATTTCTTACTACTATAATATTTTCTTTATCCAATTGACCTCTCCAAATACCGAATATTATATAAACTAGTATTAATCCAAAAAGAGCAAATCCAGCAACCGAAAGCCCCATTACACTTCCACCTTGAAATGCTACCTTAAGTGTTTTTCCTAAATCTTTTGTTGTTCTTGCGCTATTTGAAACCCTGACATTAGCATATGTTGCCATTTTCATCCCAACATATCCCGCACTACCACTCATCAAAGCTCCCATTACAAAAGCTAATCCTACATTTATATCAGTTACAATTCCTAAAACAATTGTTATAAATACCACATATAAGCTTATTGCTTTATATTCATGATTCACAAATGTTTTAGCACCCTCTCGAATTGCAAGAGCCACTTCTTTCATTTTTTCGGTTCCCTCATCAAGTTTTAATACTGAATAATAATTAAATGCTGCTAAAGCCAATGCTATTATTGGAACTATAATAGAATAATATAACACGTTTCTCCCCCCTTTTCACTAATTAATTAAAAAATGTAATTTTCTCTATTTCATCAATTAGATCATAAATAAAATCAAATTTAAATTTTTTTAATTCTTTTTTCATACTAAAAAAAGCCTCTCTAAATAGTTTTTGAGAATTTCCTGCTTTTATTTCTATTGCACACTCTAACATCGCATTAAACAAATCAGAAGCTCTTACATATTTCCCATATTCATTATCAAAAGGATTAATCATATACTTTTTTAATTTTTCAAAAACTCTCTCTGTATCTTCATCATTTTCTAACCATTCATTTAACATTTCTTCTTCTATGTCTGAAATAATGTCTTCCAGTCCTCTGACTTTCTTTTTGGTTGGAGTAATAACATCTCCTGTAAAAGCTTCTGGGAAATCATGCAAAATGCTTGCTATTATGATTTCATCAATAAGCTTTTTTTTAGTACTCATTTCTTTTTTAGAATTATTTAAAAAATAAAATATTATCGAAGAAGATACAACCATAAAAGTATGGGCAGAGACTGAACTTTTTACATTCCTATGATTTTTATTCCATCGATACATTGTTGCCATTCTAGTAGTGGTTTTTAACACATAATTTAAAATGCTTTCTAGTTCATTTATATATGGTAATTTTAATCTTAAATTTCTTAATTTCTTTTCAGTTTCGATTTTAGGCTTCTCATAGTATTCTGGAAAAACTCTACTGTTAATTTCCATTTCCTTTAAAGATACCATTAAATCTATAAAGTTAGCATATTTTTCAAATCCTTCATCATAATTAGTTTCAAAAAATTGAATAATCATATTATTTTTCAATTCCATATAACTTTTTTGAAGTACTTTACCCCAAATTTTTTCATCTTTTTTTAATATCCTTTTTTTTGTATCCAAAGAAACATCTGATAAAATTATTTTTGGCATTTCTTTAAATATTTTTGCTCTAATATTTTTTTGTATTGAAAAGTTTTCTCCTTTTTTGTTTAAAAATTCTATAGATATCAAATCAAGCAATAAACTATGAAATACATTATCAGCTTCAGTAAACCTCAACAAAGCTGGCCTATTATTCCAACGATAAATAGTAAAAAGATTTGTTAATTCATAAATACTTTTCCCTAAACCCATTTTATCACCTACAAACTTTTTGGATAAGATCTAGTAAAATTATTTCTTTCTTTTCACCACTTTTTAATAATCTATCGTATTCTTCTAATCTTATAATAATATCCATTACATCTTTTTTAGAATAAGAAAGGGAATGGTTTGCATAAAAAATCTTTTCATTTTTAAACTTTACACCTAAGAATTTTTTTACTCTCATTTTGGAAACATTTGTAATCTGAGAAATTTTTTGCACTTCTGGCCATGAAAATTTCTTTTTAGTTTCCACATTAATTATAACACGATATAAATCAAAAAAATATTTAAAAAGATAAGATAATAGAAAATTAATATTAAAATCCGGAGATTTCAAGAAAATTTCAGCTTTTTCAACAACTTCTTCTTTGCGTTTAGATGATAATAAATAAGCAAATTTTTCGAAATCTATATTTGAATAAGAAAAACCTATTTCTTTGACATCCTCTTTTTTAATAATTTCATCAGAATAAATAGATAATTTTTTTATTTCTTCAAACAAATAATTATCATCTGTACCATAAATGCTCAATATATATTGTATTGCCTCATCTTCAATTTTTTTATTAAAAAAAACAGCTATTTCTTTTATATAATCATTCCATTTATTTTCTTCCCAAGATTTGGGTAATGAACATTCGATAATTTCATCAAAGTTATATTTTATTTTTCCATTACTAATAAATATTATTTTTTCAATACTTTCTGAAGTAATGTCTTTTAAACTTGACAATATCTCTTCTTGATCCTTCTTACTAAATTTATCAAAATTGTATATTAAAACATTCTTTTTATTTCCAAAAAGCGCGTTAGAAAACAAATTATTTTTTATCTCTTTTATAGCATCCTTATCATTTGATGAAATTTTTATTATATCTAAAGTATAATCTATTAATTTTTTTATAACCATTTCCTTTTTTATATTTGAATCACCGTATATTAATATTTGTTTCATTTTTTTCATCTCCTAAATATAGAATTACATAATCAATATTATTTATCTTAGCTGAAACATCTGGATATTGCTTCATAACGTAATTTCCTTTACCAGATAAAATTATCTTTTCTTCATCAATACCTAATATTTTCAAAATAAATATTGCTTCTGATAAATCTGTATTTGTTAAATCTGGCAAATAATCTTTCAAAACTTTCACTTTATAAGAATTGGTATATTCCTCCAATCTATAAAATATATTAGTAGCTATAGGCGCAGCAACTTCACCACCATAATATTCTTTTTTTGGATCATCAATAATAGAAACAATAGTATACTTTGGTTTAGATGCTGGGTAAAAGCCCACAAATAATGAATAATATTTGTCTGAATATCCTTTTCCTGATATTGCTTTTTGTGCAGTACCCGTTTTTCCTGCTATTAATACTCCCGGTTTATAAGCTTTTCTTGCTGTTCCCTTAAGCATTGTATATCTTAACCAATCCTTCATAAGATCAGCTATCCCTGGTGAAAATACTTGATAACTTTGAGGTGTTTCATTTTCTAAGAATGTTGGTTTAACATATTTTCCTTCATTTGCAAAAACATTGAATATTGATACTAACTGTATTGGAGTTACTCCAATTCCTTGACCTATAGCAATTTGATAAGGAGTTATTTTATACCACTCATTCGGCTTATTCAAAGAACCAGAAATCTCTTTTTTAAATTCAATTCCTGTTTTTTTGCCAAATCCCATTTGCTCTAATTTATTATATAACCATTCATTAGAAAAATTATTCATTATTGCCTCCATAACTTTTACAGCAGCAACATTCGAGGAATATGCTATAGCATCTTTTGCATCAAGGTTAGTAAAATAATGCCCTTCTGCTTCCCCGATAGTAAAATTAACATCTGGAACAGGAGATATGGTTGGAGTTAATTCGAATTTCTGATATGGTGATATCAAACCTTCTTCAAGAGCAATAGAATAAATTATCGGTTTCATAGTAGAACCAGGTTCTATATACCCCATAAAAGCCATATTCCACGGATAATGAGACACAGCTGCTCTTATTTTACCTGTTTTTGTTTCCATTATTATCACAGTTCCGCCTTCTGCATTTTGGACATTAATCATATTAGATAATTCTTCATAGGCTATTTTTTGCATTTTTAAATCTATTGATAATTTTATTTCATTTTGATTTAATAACCCCTTTTCAAATAAAAATGGTTCAATACCATATTCCGTTTTATTTTTTTCACCTATGTTTTTTCTTAAATCATATGAAGTATTGTAATTTCTTTCATATGTTTTATATATATTTACATATTTTAATATATTCCTAGAAATATATGTTTTCAATTCTAAAATATCCTGGAATCTCCCCAACAAAACATAATTTTTCTGATAATCAGAATCTTTTAATAAATTATCTAATTGTATTTTTAAATCATTTAATTTATTTCTTCTTTTTATAGTTTTTAAGTCTAACCAAGCTTCATATACAACCTTGTCAACAGCAATAATGCGACCCTCTCTATCTGTTAAGGTCGCTAACTTTTTACCATTTTCATTTATTTTATTATTTGCATTTAATGTATACGGTTTTAAAAATAAAATATAGGATATTATTGTTAAATATAGAAAAATTATTATGAGAAGAGTTAAGCGGTTACGAAACACAAAGCTAATCTTCCTCCATTATAATAAGCGCCTGTTTAAAAAATTCTACTTCAGTGCTAACTGTTTGAATTTTTGTATTAATATCAGAAATTCTTGTATCAAGTGCTGACACATTATTCTTTAGAGTTTGAATTTTACTACCAATATTCAAAGTGGCTATTATAAAACCAATCAAAACTATTATTAAGAGTGAAAATATTACAAAAGTAACTGAAATCCCTTTAACACGACTCAATGTTTGTTGATTCATTATTGGTAAAATTTTAAGTCGTTTTTCCATAATTTAGCCCCCTTTAAATCCGTTCGGCCACCCTAATTCGAGCACTCCTTGCTCTTGGGTTTTCATTTATTTCTTCCTCTTTAGGTAATATCGGCTTTTTTGTCAAAAGCTTTAATTTTTCATGATTTCTAAAAAAATTCTTAACAATTTTATCTTCTAATGAATGAAACGAAATGACACAAATCCTACCGCCATTATTTAGAAATTCTGGGAATTTTTCTAGAGCCGTTCTAATATTATCGAATTCTCTATTAACTTCTATTCTAATAGCTTGAAAAGTCTTTGTTGCAAAATGTCTGCGTCTTCTATATCTTTCTTTTGGAGGTAATGCTTTTTTTATAGCTCCCACCAATTCAAATGTAGTATTTATAGGACGCGAATTCACGATACTTCGAGCTATTTTTCTTGCAAATTTAAATTCCTCACCATATTCAAAAATTATTTTTGATAATTGTTCTTCAGAATATTCATTAACCACATTCCATGCAGTAAAATCCGTATCAGGATCCATTCTCATATCTAATGGCTCATCTTTCATAAAAGAAAAACCTCTTTTTTCACCTTTCAATTGAAAGGTAGAAACACCCAAATCCATTAAAAAGCCATCTACTTTATTTATTCCTAAACCATGTAAAACAATATCTATATCTCTATATGATGCTTTAAAAAATTCTATTTCATCTGTAATTTCCTTTAATCTTTTTTCTGCTATTTCAAGAACTTCATAATCCAAATCAACACCTATAATTTTAGCTTTCCCATTAGTTTTTTCATAAATCGCTTTAATATGGCCACCTTCTCCTGTAGTACAATCTACATATATTCCGTCTTCTTTTGTTATTAAGAATTCTAAAACTTCATTAACCATCACGCTTTTATGGTAATCCTCATATTTGCGCATATAACACCTCTTAACTTTTTTTAATAATTAGGATATATTCTCTAAAAAGTCTAAAATGAAATAAAGATTCGAAGATTGCCCTTAAAATTATGAATGTAAGCCATTACATTCATAATTTTAAGTGAAACAATACACGATGTATTGTTTGAGCAACGGCTGAGAATGAATGATTTTAAGGATTAGCAATCAAGCTGTCTGAATGAATTTAACTTTTTAGGCAGTCTTTTAATAATTATAACATATAACTTTTAAAAAGTAAAATTTTTATTATAAAATTAATGCCCCTTTCGGGGCATTATAAATTCCTTATATTTCTTCTGCAAGTTCAAATTGAGAATTATATAAATCTGCATAAAATCCTTTTTTCTTTAGTAATTCTTCATGTGTTCCTTGCTCAACAACATCTCCTTCATTCATAACAATTATTAAATCAGCATTTTTTATAGTTGATAATCTATGAGCAATTACAAAACTAGTCCTTCCTTTCATTAATCTTTCCATAGCTTGTTGAACTTTAAATTCTGTCCTAGTATCAACTGAGCTTGTAGCTTCATCTAATATAAGTATTTTAGGGTTAGCCAAAAAAGCTCTTGCTATAGTTATTAATTGCTTTTCTCCTTGAGATAAATTATTCATTTCTTCATTAATTAACATATTATATCCATCTGGCAAAGCATGAACAAAACTATCTACATGTGCCATTTTTGCTGCTTCTATTATTTCTTCTTCAGATGCATCCAATCTTCCATATCTAATATTATCCATTATTGTTCCGCTAAATAACCATGTATCTTGTAATACCATACCAAAAATAGATCTCAACTCTTTTCTTGAATAATCTTTTATATTTACATCATCAATTAAAATAGCACCATCGTTTACATCGTAAAATCTCATTAATAATTTAACTAAAGTGGTTTTCCCTGCACCAGTTGGGCCAACGATAGCTACGGTTTGTCCTGGTTTGATATATTCTGAAAAGTTTTTGATTACGATTTTATCTGGATTATAACCAAATTTTACATTTTTAAACTCCACTTTTCCTTTTACATTATCTATATCAATTTTTACTTTTGGATCATCTACTTCTTCCTCATTATCTAAGAATTCAAATACTCTTTCTGCTGCTGCAGCTGTTTGCTGAAATACATTTGATATATTTGCCAATTGTGCGATAGGTTGCGTAAAAGATCTTACATATTGAATAAATGCTTGAATATCACCAACTTCTATAATTCTTTTAGCAGCGAACCACCCTCCCATTACAGCAACAACAACATAACCTAAATTTCCAACGAAATTCATTAATGGCATCATTATACTGGATAAAAATTGTGATTTCCATTCAGAATCATATAATTCTTTATTCATATTTTTAAATTTTTTAATACTTTTTTCTTCACCATTAAAAGATTTTACAATAACATGGCCTCCATACATTTCTTCTACATGTCCATTAACGTGTCCAAGGTACTCTTGCCTCTTTTTAAAATATTTTTGTGAATGTTTAATTATAAACATCATTAAAAATCCCGATATTGGTAATATAATCAAGCTAACAAGAGTCATTTGCCAGCTAATAGTTAACATCATTACCAGAACACCTAATACTGTTGTTAAAGAGGTGATCATTTGAGATAAACTTTGGTTTAATGTATTACTTATAGTATCAATATCGTTTGTAATTCGTGATAATATTTCACCATGATTAGTACCATCAAAATATTTTAATGGCATCTTATGTATTTTATCCATTATTTGTTTCCTTAAATTGTATGTTACCTTCGCAGAAATTCCTGTCATTAACCATCCCTGTATATATCCAAATATTGCACTAGCTATAAAAATACCTAAAAGTATAATCATTATATTTGAAATATATATAAAATCAATTCCTGTTGTACTTCCCATGATTTTTCCAATAATACCTTCAAATATTTTTGTAGTAACTTTACCCAATATTTTTGGTCCTACAATTGATAAAGCAGCGCTAGCCATAGCAAATATAATTGCAATAATTAAAACTATTTTATATGGAGATAAATATTGTATTAATCTTTTCATTGTACCTTTAAAATCTTTTGCTTTTTGTACAGGCATAGCTGCCATCATGGGACCTCTTGGGCCACCTCTGCGGCTTTTATTATCACTCATGCTAATTCCTCCTCTGATAGTTGTGAGTAAGCTATTTCTCTATACACAGGACATGATTTCAATAATTCATTGTGTGTACCAATACCAACAATTTCACCTTCATCTAAAACAATTATTTGTTCAGCATTCATAATAGTAGCAATTCTTTGAGCAACAATTATAAATGTACTATTTTTAGTATATTCTCTTAACTTTTTTCTAACATTTAAATCTGTTTTAAAGTCCAAAGCAGAAAAGCTATCATCAAAAACATATATTTTCGGTTTTTTTGCTAATGCTCTAGCAATAGATAATCTTTGTTTTTGTCCTCCAGATAAATTTGAACCACCTTGAGATACTTCATGTTTAAACCTTTCAGGAAATCTATTTATGAATTCTAAAGCTTCAGCTACATCTGCAACTCTTTCCATTTCATTATCTGATAAGTTTTTATTTCCATATTTAATATTAGTTTCTATTGTTCCACTAAACAAAGTAGCTTTTTGAGGTACATAACCAATATATTTTCTTAATTCATTTTGAGTTAATTCTCTCACATCGATACCATCAATTAATACTTGGCCTTCAGTAACATCATATAATCTAGGTATTAAATTTACCAATGAAGACTTTCCAGAACCCGTAGATCCTATAATTGCTGTTACTTGACCAGGCAATGCCTTAAAAGAAATATTTTTCAGAGCATAATCTTCTGCACCAGGATATTTAAAGTAAACATTTTTAAATTCTATTTCACCTTTGATATTTTCATCAAAAGATTTTGGATTTTCAGGGTCAATTATAGAAGGTTTAGTATCCAGTACTTCTGCAACACGATTCGCTGAAACAGAAGCTCTTGGTAAAAAGATAAATATCATTGTCATCATTAAGAAAGAGAATATAACTTGGATTGAATATTGCATAAATGCCATCATATCCCCAACTTGAATACTAAAACTATCAACCTGCTTTGCACCGAACCATATAATTAATAACATTACGGAATTCATTACAAACATCATTACAGGCATTAAAAACGACATTAATCTTCCTATAAATACTTGCGTTTTTGTTATTTCTGTATTTACACTATCAAATCTTTCTTTTTCTTTATTTTGGGTATTAAATGCTCTAATAACCATCATACCTGTTAAATTTTCCCTAGAAACTAAATTCAATTTATCTACTAATTTTTGAAAAAGTTTAAACTTTGGAAGAGCAAAATAAAAAATTGTTCCAATAATACTTATTAATACAGCAACAGCTAATGCAATTATCCAACTCAATGAAGGACTTTTATCTAATGCTTTAAATATGGCTCCAACACTTAAAATTGGTGCATAAAACATTATCCTTATTAATATAACCATAACATTTTGAATTTGTGTAATATCATTAGTAGTTCTTGTGATTAATGATGCAGTAGAAAATTTATCAAATTCTTCTCCAGCAAAGTTTTCAACCTTTGTAAACACCTTTTCTCTCAAATCTTTAGCTAGTCCTGCTGCTGTTTTAGATGCAAAAAATCCAACTACTATTGCCATTAAAGCACCTAATAATGTTATTAATAACATTATCGAACCAGATTTTAATATATAATTTCTTTGTTGTTTATATAAATCTACTCCAAGTTTTTCATATTCATTTTTAACAGACAATATTAATGATTGCCTTACCATTTCATCGCCAGTTATTTTAATCTTTTCATATAAATTATTAGCAAAATTAATTCTTTGATCTAATGGAATAAAATTTAATAATTTAAATATATTAATTTTGCTTTTCGTATTTATATTTAATCCTTCAGTTTCACCTTTTTCAATACCAGATACTGCTAAAAATGATTTTGCAAAAATTTCTTCTAACTTGTTATTTTCAGTACCTTCAAATACATATAATCCTTTCTCATTTTTTAAGTTAGGATATAGTTTCATATAATCTTTAAAATTTTCATCTGAAGATTTTATATATTTAAAATTCTCAAGTATCAAAGTTTTTTCATCGTTTGACATAAAAATAAATAAATTTTTCATTTGTGAATCTCTTATCGCTTTTGGTATAGTATCTTCTATTCCATTTTGTTGAATTCCTACATTAACAATATTTGACATATAATCTGGTAATGCTAAATCTACTCTAGCTTGAATATATAAAAATGCTATAGCTAATATTAAAAACAATGTATATGGTTTTAAATATTTCATCAACTTTAACATAACTCATTCCTCCTCGAAAATCTTTTTTAAAATTTTTAATCCATTTAATACAGACTCTAATTCTTTTTCAGATACAGTATTTAATTTTTCCTCTATTTTCTTTTCTATTAATTGATGTTTTCTTTTTATAATATCATTGAACTTATCTGTTATTTCTACATATATTTTTCTTCTATCTTTTTTATCCCTAATTCTTTTAACATATTCATGCTTTTCTAATCTATCTACTATACCAGAAACAGTGCTGTTAGATAATCCAACCTTCTTGCTCAACTCGCTCATTGTCATTTTTCCATTTTTTAATAATTCACCTAAAATAATCCATTGGGAAGATGTAATATCTTTTGTATCAAAAAAAGTTGTCATAGATTTTTTGAATGACTCTCTAATCTCTTTAAACAAAATTATTATTTCAAATGCTTTGTTCAACCTTATCACCACCTTGTAATTTTGCTTTTTTAACATTTTCTTTTAGTTTTTCGACATCATCATTAATTACACAATAATCTTTTTTTATACATACTTCACATCCTAAACAATAATTGATTTTGTAATCTTTTAAGTTAATAATTTCAACTTCGAAAGGTAGTTCTCTTATAATATTTGACAATAGATCATAAGTTCTTCCTTTTCTCATACTCGAGTTAATAGCAACAACTTTCATAATTTCACCCCAAAAAACAATTATTTCGCATACGAAATATTCGCATGCGAAATAATTATAATCTTAAAATATTTAATTTTCATTACTTATAAGTTAATAAATATTTATGTAAAAATCATTATAGCCTTTATTTCTTTTTATCTGTAAAAAACAATTCCATTATGTATCCACTCATAAATGCATAGATTATAATAAAAAGATTTAAGAGTAATACGAATTTTATATTTAATATAGAAAGCGCAAAAGGTAACCATTGTATTTTAATAGACCACGCGGCAATTGTTACTGCTATTACCCCAATATTTGCCCCATTATTTATTAATTCAGCAAAAAATGAATAAAAAGCATATGCTGGCCCCACCATTAAAGTACCAAATATCCCCCCTAAAAATTTCCCTTTTAGCCCACTTTCTTTTCCTACAATTTTAACAATAGTTTTTTTGGGAACAATTTCTGATATGTATCCTGTTAAATATGCAACACTCATTATTATAGGAAATAAATTAATAAATGTTTTAATTGCATATTTTAAACCTAAAAATGCTTTATTAGGATTAAATATCATTAAAATTATAGCTATAAAAAATATGATAATTTCTATTTTATAATTTTTTATAAAACTTTTCATAGTATCAACTCCATTAAATAGGCTATAATTATTATTGATACTACAGAAAACATATTTCTTATTATAGTAAATTTTTTTCCGAAATTTTGTAATTCATACGTTATAAATATTATTCCTAACATTACCCATGATAGCAAAAAAGAAGATACGAGTGAGACACTAGCATTATTTTGAAATAAATATTGAGCTATTGGATATCCAGATGCAGGAGGCCCCATCATTATAGCACCTGTAAATAAACCAGTTATAATACCTTTTAACCCGGAAAATTTTAATAGGAAATCACCTACTTTTTCTGGAGAAAGAAAATTTTGTAAAATGCCTATAATTAAAAATATAGAGAAAATTCTTATCGAATTTTGAATGAGATTTTTATTTCCTTTTTTTATCGCTTTTTTTAATTCTTTATTTCCTTTTTTTACTTTCAATTGTATATATAGGATGATTACAAATATAAGCATTATTATTCCGAAAATTAAATTACTCATAATCCCAAATCTTCTTTCACTAAAATTATTTTAAATCTCCCTGGATGTCTTACACCAGTTTCAACGATTACTCTATGAACACAAATTCTTTCAGAGGATAAGCAATCATCACATTTTCCTGTGTATGTACAAGGTGTATCAAACTTTAATCTTTTAGAATTCATTGGTGAGATATATTCAATTCTTTTATTTGCGCTATCTAAATCTGGAACAATTTTATTCATACCAGCTATAATTATTACATTTCTTGGTCCAAAAATCATAGGTGCTACTCGTGTCCCATTTCCATCAAGCTGAACAATTTTTCCATCTTCTGTTATTGCATTTGCGCTACATAAAAAATAATCTGATCTAAACATTTCAAAGTATATTCTTTCCAAATCTTCTTTGGATCTTGTATTATATCTATCTAAAAAATTAAATTTACCGCTTCTAAGAAATTCCAAAACCCCACATTCACTCAAGGTTAAACTTCCACCTACTGCAACTACTGACCCATCCTCCATTATTTCATTTAATAGTGGAACTACATCCTCTTTTTTATTTACTAAATAAGCGTCATGTTTTTTTCTTTTTAATGCTTCCACTACCTTTTCTCCTAATTTTTGATATTTCCAATCCCATAGTTCAGTTCTCATGTTTTCCCTCCTCACATAGTTTTTTTTCAAATTGGATAGTTGTGTGATTTATTTCAAATTTTTCACTCAAAATTTGATTTAATTCCTTTAAATATTTATCTAGATTATACTCTTCCTCATCTTTTAAGGAAATGTGACACTCAAGATATTTATCTTGTCCATCAGTAGTCCATATATGTATATGATGTACATTATTAACATAATTTAATTTTTCGAGTTCATTTTTTATTTTATCTAATTTCATTTTTTCTGGAGTACCTTGAATTAAAATATTCACACTTTCTTTTAATATATAATATCCTTCGAAAAGAATATAGGTACTTATTAACATAGTAAATATTGGATCTAAAATATACCAATTATAATTATATATAAATATTGCACCTATAATAATCATAATTGAAGATAATGTATCACTTGCTATATGAACAAATGTTGCTTTTATATTTAAATTTTCTTTTGAGTCCTTATATAATAATACCGCGGTTATTAGATTTCCAATGAGCCCAATAATTGAAATTATTAACATTAGTTTTCCATTGATTATTTCTGGGTTATAAAATTTTTTAATGCTTTCTACAATTAAAAAAATCGCAACTACAAATAGAAATAATGTATTTGTAAATGCTGCTAATATTTCTACTCGTTTATAACCATATGTCCTTTTTTCATCTCTAGGTTTTTTTGAAATTTTTCTAGCAATATAGCTTAATAATATGGCCATTGTATCATTTAAATTATGTAAAGAGTCTGATATTAATGCTAAACTATTGGAAAATATTCCACCTAGTATTTCTGATAATGTAATAATTAAGTTAAAAATTATAGAAAATAATAATTTTTTATCTGTTAAATTATTACCATGATTATGTGTATGGTGATGTTCATGTGCCATAATTATCTCCTTTCTCTTTTAAATGTTCGAAAACCATATTTATAATTTCTTCTATATGTTTATCTTTTAGCGAATAAAACACATTTTTCCCTTGTTTTCGATATTTTACAATATTCATTTGTTTTAAAAGACGTAATTGATGAGAGACTGCAGATTGTGAAATACCAGCTATATTTACTATTGTTGAAACACAAAGTTCTTTCTTTAGTAATGCTAATAAAATCTTCAATCTTGTTTCATCTGCAAAAACTTTATAAATTTCTACAGCTTCATTTATTAATTCTTGATTAGTTTCATCAATTTTTAGATAATCTTGCATAACTCACCTCCTATATATGAACAAATGCTCATATATATTGTATATTTTTTCTAATATTAAGTCAACCAAATTCTATATTGTAACTTTTTTTTAATATTTATACTTTATTATTATATAGCTTAATTTAAACTGGAGGTGCAATATGTTTGATAGAAAAACATTTGTAGAAATAAATATAAAAAACTATATACATAATATACAATTAATACAAGAAAGAGCAAAAACACAGGTTATTCCAGTTTTAAAAGCTGATGGATATGGTCATGGTGCAATACCGCTAGCAAAAGCTGTATATGATTACGGTTTAAATTTAATTGCTGTTGCATTTTTAGGAGAAGGTATTGAAATTAGAAAAAATGGAATTAATTTGGAAACTCTTGTTTTTAATTACGCTACTCCAAAAAGTATAGAAGAAAATATTGATGGTTATATATATACTATAGGATCTCTAAATCAATTGAAAGAATTAATTGATTATTTTGGTAAAAAAATAATCAAAATAAAATTCCATATTAATATAAATACTGGAATGAATAGAATGGGAATTAACTTTGAAGAACTTGATAAGGTTATTGATTTAATAAAAGAGTATAATATAAATATTCAAGGGGCATATTCGCATTTTTCTACAGCTGATAATCTTGATGATTTTGTTAAAGAACAATATAATAAGTTTATATCTGCTATTAATTATATGGAAAAATCAAATGTCGCTATTCCTGTAAAACATATATGCAATTCTGCTGCATCTTTATATTTCCCTGAATACGCACTTGATTATGTTAGACCCGGAATTGCAACATATGGGTTGCAACCTTCGGATGTTAAAATAGAAAAAGAGTTAAAGCCTGTATTATCCTGGAAAAGCATTGTTGCAAGAGTTGGTATATTAAAGAAAAGTGAAAGTGTGAGCTATGGACGAACTTATTTTGCAAGCAAAAATATTCCCATTGCTACAATTCCTGTTGGATATGCAGATGGATATTTCAGACAATTATCCAATAAAGGATATGTTTTAATAAATGGGGAAAAATGTAATATAGTAGGAAGAGTTTGTATGGATCAATTTGTAGTTGAAACAACAAAACTTTCAAATGTAAATTTGGGCGAAGAAGTTGTTTTAATTGGTTCTCAAAATGGTAGTTTTTTATATGCTGAGGAATTAGCAAATTTAGCAGGAACTATTAATTATGATATAACGTCAAAAATAACAAAAAGAGTACCTCGTGTTTATATTGAGGAGGAATAAAATGAAAGATAATAGTATGAATTTGGGAGAACTTTTAAAAGAAAAAGGACAATTGCCAAATGAATTAATATCAAATGATGAAACTTACATATCAGAATTAAAACCAAATGATTTTAAAGAAGTTGAAGGAAAGGTTTTGAGTAAGAGATTACAAGCTACAAAAGATGGTAAAGACTTTTTACTTTTTACAATAGGCGATAAGACAGGAACATTAAGAGCGATTGATTGGTTTAATGCGAAAGAAAATTCTGAAAAAATAAATATTGGCGATATTATACGCGTGAAAGGGAAAATAGTGGTTTTTGATAATCGGTTACAGTTAAATCTTGAAAAAAATTACAATATTCATATATTAAAAGATGAAGAAATTAATCCTGAAAAATTCATAAAAACATCATTAAAAAACGCTCAACAACTAAAAGAAGAGCTTTATTCTATCATAAATAATATTAAAAATATTCAAATAAAAAACTTATTAACTTATATTTTTATTAAAGATAAAAAATTTTTTAATGACTTTTCTTATTCTCCTGCAGCCATTAATGTTCACCATGCATATAAACATGGATTGTTGGAACATACAATTGACGTTGCAAGGTTATGTGATTCAATTTCGAATAATTATAAAAATTTAGTAAATAAAGACTTGCTTATTGCTGGAGCTTTGCTACATGATATTGGAAAAATTAGAGAATATGAAATTACACCTTCTGGTATTGAAAAAACTGATGAAGGAGAACTAATTGGACATATTGCTTTAGGTATTCATATGGTAATTGAATATTCAAAAAAAGTGCAAAATTTTCCAAAAGCTTTATTAGATGAAATATTACATTTGATAGCGTCACATCATGGTGAATTGGAATGGGGAAGTCCTATTTTACCTAAAACTATAGAAGCTTTTATTCTTCACTTTGCTGATAATTTAAGTTCAAAGGTTGAACAGGTAAAAAGCCATATTGAAGATTCTAATAATACTCATTGGACTGACTATAATAAAAATCTTGGAAGAAAATTAAAAATAAGAAAAACGGAGGATTAATAATGCCTAAAAAAATTAAAAATGTTGTGATAGTTGAATCACCAGCTAAAGCCAAAACAATTGAAAAATATTTGGGTTCTGATTACAAAGTAGTTGCTTCTAAAGGTCATATTAGAGATTTACCTCAAAAAAAATTTGGTGTTGATATAGAAAAAGATTTCGAACCAGAATTTGAATTAATGCCAGGAAAAGAAAAAGTAGTATCAGAATTAAAAAAAATCACTAAAGGTAAAAAAGTTTTTTTAGCTCCTGATATGGATAGAGAAGGAGAAGCTATAGCTTGGCATTTAAGTTATTTGCTTGGTCTAGATGAAAATGATGAAAATAGAATTGTATTTTCTGAAATTACCAAAAATACAATTTTGGATGCAATCAAATCCCCTAAAAAAATTGATAATAAAAAGGTAGGAGCTCAATTAGCAAGAAGAATTCTTGACAGAATTGTGGGTTATAAAATAAGCCCTATACTGTGGAGAATATTAAAAGATTATAATACTAGTGCTGGTAGAGTACAATCTGCTGCATTAAAACTATTAGTTGATAGAGAAAGATCAATTTTTATATTTAAACCAAAAGAATATTATAAAATTTCTCTAAAATATATGGAACAACAAATTCCTTTAGCAAAAATTAATGGAAAAAAATTTAAAAAAGAAAGTATAAACGAAAAAAAGAAAAATGAAATTCTTCAAACTTTAGAAAAGGCTACATTTTCTATAGAAAATATACAAGAAAAAGACGTAAAAAGAACTCCTCCTCAACCATTTATCACAAGTACTTTACAGCAAAGCGCAATATCAAAATTTGGATGGTCCTCTAAAAAAACCATGCAAATTGCACAAAAATTATACGAAGGCGTTGATACTTCAGAAGGTCCTATTGCTTTTATAACCTATATGCGAACAGACTCAACAAGAATATCAGATGAAGCACAAAAAAAAGCTCTTGAATACCTAAAGGAGAATTATGGCAAAGAATATATGGGTTCTTTTAAAGTTAAGAAAAGCAAGAAAAAAATCCAAGATGCCCACGAAGCAATAAGGCCAACAGATATTTCTATTGATCCTAAGAATGCAAAAAAACTTATTTCTGGAGATTTATTAAAATTATATACATTAATATGGAACAGATTTATCGCATCCCAATCTTCAGCATCTATATATTCAGAAAAAACTTATTCTATAGTTGATAATTCAAAAAAATATACATTTGAAGCTGTAGGTAGAAAAAGAAAATTTGATGGATTTGAAAAATTTTGGTCTTCTTCTACAAACGAAAAAGAATATGAATTACCTGAAAAAGGGAAATTAAAAGACGTAGAAATAATCGCAGAAAAAGATGAAACAAAACCTCCTGCAAGATATACTGAAGCATCTCTTGTTAAAGAAATGGAAGGAAAAGGAATAGGAAGGCCTTCCACATATGCATCAATAATTACTACTTTATTAAATAGAAAATATGTAATTAAACAAAAAAGCAATTTAATACCTACACTTGTAGGCTTTATAGTCTCCGATTTGTTAGAAAAGAATTTCCCTGAAATAGTTGATGTTAAATTCACCGCCAAAATGGAAGAAAGTCTTGATAAAGTTGAATCAGGTGAAATAGCTTGGAAAGATGTTTTAAAAGAGTTCTACACTGATTTTCAAAAATTCTTAACTGATACAGAACAAAAAATGAAAGAAAAAGCTCTTGATTTCTATTATAAGTCCAACATTAAATGTACTAAATGTAAAATAGAAATGGAATTACAATTTGGAAAGTATGGTTTATTTCTAAAATGTCCAAAATGCGGTGAAAACAAAAGTCTTCCAAAAGGAGTTTTAGGAGTTACACTTGGCAATAATGTTCATCTTAATGAAGAAAATATTATCATAGAAAAAGGCAAAGAAGAAAAAACAGGAGGAAAATGTCCAAAGTGTGGCGGAGATTTAATTATAAAAAGCGGTAGATTTGGAAAGTTTATAGCATGTTCAAATTATCCAGAGTGCAAATATACTGCCCCACTTCCGGCAAGAGGAAAATGTCCAAAATGCGGAAATACTGTTCACAAACTTAAAAGCAAAAAAGGTAAAATATATTTCAAATGTTCTGAATGTGAAGAAATGTTTTGGGATGAGCCTTCAGATTATAGATGCCCTTCATGTAACGGACCATTATTTTATAAAAAGAAAAATAAAGAAGAAATGCTTTATTGTCCTGAAGAAAAAGAATACTTTAAAGAGAGTGAGTTGAATGAATTATAATATAGCATTAATCTATGGTGGAAATTCAAATGAAAGAGATATTTCTATTTTAAGCGCCAATAATGTTGAAATGGCATTAATAAAATTAGGCTATACTGTTTTTAAATATGATTTAAAATATGATTTTGATAAATTTTTAGATGAGTATAAAAATATACATTTAGTTTTTAATGTTGTTCATGGTTTTGAGGGAGAAGATGGAACCTTACAAAAAATATTAGAAAAATTAAATGTTAAATATATAGGCTCAAATTCTTTAGTTTCTCAAAATACGTTTGACAAATTAGTTTTTATGCAAAATATTGAAAAAGATTTTTCTATTCCTAAATATATTGCTACTAAAAAATATATAAATCCTCCTTTTGATTTTCCACTTATAATTAAACCGAGAAAAAGTGGATCAAGTCTAGGAATACATATTTGTCACAATTTTGAAGAATACAACAAATATTTAAATGAAGAATTAAATATATATAATGAAATGATAATACAAGAATATATAAAAGGAAAAGAAATTTCTGTTAGTATAATAGAAAAAAATAAAGTACCAATTGTACTTCCTATTCTCGAAATAAAGCCTAAAAAAGAATTTTATGATTTTGAAGCAAAATATACTGAAGGAATGACAGATTTCGAAATCCCTGCAAGAATAAATAAAAAAATTGAAAAAAAAATAAAAAAAGATTTTAAACAGATATATTTAAATATTGGGTTAAAAGATTTTGCAAGGATAGACGCAATAATAAAAGGAAATGATTATTATATTCTTGAAGCAAATACTGTACCTGGATTAACTGAATTAAGTGACCTTCCCCAATCAGCTTATGCATATGGCTTTTCTTTTGAAGAATTAATTGATATTTTAATTAAAAATAATTTGTAAATTCCCGTTTGGGAGTTTACATTTTTATTTTTCCTTTAGACTCTTTTTTTGCTTTGTATAACAAATCATCGGCTCTTTTTATATATTTATTTATTTCTGATGCGTTATTACAAATTACTCCTCCTGCTGAAAACGAATAACCAGTATTTTCTTTATATAACATACTGATTCTTTTCATTAATTTAATTAAATCTTTTTCCGTTACTTTGTTTAATATTATTAAAAATTCATCTCCCCCTATTCTAAAAGCTTTATCATCCGCTCTAATATTTTTTAAAAGAATATTTGAAAATATTTTTAAAATTCTATCCCCTTCTTGATGCCCATAGTTATCATTAATTTTTTTAAAATTGTCCATATCTATATACACTATACCTATATTAGTAACTTCTGATAATTGCAAATACTCTATATACTTTTCCAAACTCATTCTATTAAATAATCCTGTTAAGAAATCCTTTTCGGCATTTATTTTTAGTGATTCAATATATAATTTATTCTCCCAAAATACCGAAACCAATTTTGAAAAGTATTCTAAAGCATATAATTGATCACTTGTAATTGGATTTAAAGTATATCTATTATCAGCTATTATAAAACCAAATATTTTTCCTTCATTTTTTAACGTACAAATTGCACATTCACCTTTTATATCTAAAAATTCTTTCAACTTTCTAGGAAAACGTGATTCCGATAGCAATGTTGTTTTTCCCTTATTTAAAATATCATTGATATTTTTTATTTCTTCTTCAGTTATTTCATATCCTTTTATCTCTTCCTCTAAAGAAGAAAAAAAATCTTTTTTTGTATAAATATCTATCATATATTCAAAATCATAATTTTCTTTCCCCATCATCGTCCAAACTGCATATGCTTCATTTGTATTTTTAAATCCAAAAGCTCTTAATATCTCATATTTCACACCATTTTTATGAAAAAATATAGCCCTATTAAAAGATCCTCCTGTTTCTATTGTAATAATTGTTAAAAAAATATATATTAGCTTATTTATATCGGTAGTATTTTTTGATGCTTCTTCTAAAAATCTTTTAGAATCTAAAAATATATAAGCCAAATTACTCCCTTTTAACATTAAATCTAATATTTCATTTGAAGTCTCAGTATTAATTTTTTTAATTATATATTTAATTAAACTTCTTTCAGTTCTTTTTAATAACGAATAATTTAGTATTAACATTTTATCTTTATGTCTTAATAACACTTTTTGTTCAAAAGATTTATTAACAAAATTTATTTTCCCTAATTTTAATAAATGAGTTTTTTTACTTAATTTCAATAATCTATATATGTTTTTTGGAACCTCTGATGGTTTTTCTGATATAGATATATCCATATATATTGATTCATTCTTATTGCTTATATTTTCAAAAATAAATAATAATCCTTTGCTAAAATCAGTATTAATAATATAATCTTCATATGGCAATAACATATAATTCCCCCAATATTAACTATTTTTATAAACATTAAATATATTAAAAATCTTTTTTTGATATAATTATATCAAATGAATTGAGGTGATTCAATGAAAAAATTCGCTTTTTTTATTTTATTATTAATAAATGTATCTATATTTTCATTTAATATTTTAGATAATTATGATTTTTATATACTTATAAACAATCCACAAAAACTATACATAAATTTGTATTCAAATATTCCTTTTTTCAGGTATTTATACTCTAAAGAAGGTGCCGGACAGGAGTCATTATATGAATATTTAGCAAAAAATTTAAATGATGATGAAATAAAAGAAGCTCAAAATTTTCTTTCTTCAAATTTTCTTTTTATTTCAAATAACTTATTTAATATTCAAGATTTTTTTTGGATAAATCCTGTTCAAGATGTAATACGTTTTTTAAAAAAATTTGATGGTTATATTATTACTGATTACAGAAATCAAGAAAAATTAATTAATCTGATAAAGAATCTTTTTAGTTATGATGTAGAATATAATAATAATAATAGAGAATACTATATTAAAAACTTAAACTTGAATTTTTATTCTATTGGTGGTCATATAATTTTTTATAGAGAAGATATATCACTTGAAAAAATGTTCAAACTTTTGGATGACTTTAATTCATTAAAGTCCACTATACATGATAATATTTTCATATCCTTTAAAAATCAAAAATTAAACTATTTACTTGAACCTATTCAAATAAATCAGATGTCAAAATATTCGGATAATACCTCTGGCATTATTAAGGGGAATTACTTAAATAAAGAATTTGTATTCAATATTCAAAGTTCTTTAAAATTAATATCTTTTTCTAAATTCGATAGTAATTATAAAATTTTTGGAGATTCTTTAATTTATTTAAATATAAATTCCTTCTCAGAATTATATAATGTCATTGAAAGAGTTTTTTCTCCTAAAGATGAATATTCACAAAAAGCTCTGGAACTCATATTAAAATCAATTGATTTTAATAACAACATATATTTTAGTGAATACTTTTCCAGAAAAGGTGATGGAATCTCTGTTATAATACCCGGATCTGTTAATCTCGACTTTTTAGAAAAAAAAGCTAAAACTTGGGGAACAGAAAAAAGAACTTTAGGGAATTATTTTTATTATTCAATTTTCTATAATAATATTGGAACTCCTCTTTATTTATATGTTAATAAAAATCAAATGGTTATTTCATCAATATCTCCAAACTTAATGAAATATCTAATAGTAAATTCAAAAAAATTCTCTAATTTAAAAATCTTTAATTCAAATGATTTACCTAAAAATATATTATATATTTGGTATTCTAATATAAACTCTTTCTTTGAAGAATATATAGGAGATTCTGTTCCAGGAGAATTATTAATTATAAATGCATCTGAAAATAATAAATTTATTGAGAAAATAATATTAAGGTAGGTGTTTCTATGAGTATTTTATCAAAAATTTTTGATAAAAATAAAAGAATATTGAACAGGTATAAAAAGATAGTTGATAAAATAAATGAATTAGAACCTGTTATAGAAAAATTAACTGATGAAGAATTAAAAAACAAAACATTAGAGTTTAAAAAAAGACTCGGAAATGGGGAATCATTAAATGATTTATTAATTGAAGCCTTTGCTGTTGTAAGAGAAACATCAAAAAGAGTTTTAAAAATGCGTCATTTTGATGTTCAACTAATGGGAGGAATCGCTCTACATGAAGGAAATATCGCTGAAATGAAAACTGGTGAAGGTAAGACTTTAGTCGCCACATTACCTGTTTATCTTAACGCTTTAAGTGGAAAAGGTGTTCATCTTGCAACACATAATGATTATCTAGCAAAAAGGGATGCTCAATGGATGGGGCCAGTATACGAATTTTTAGGATTGTCTGTTGGATTTATTCAATCTGGAATGGACAATGAAGAAAGGAAAAGAGCTTATCAATGTGATGTTACATACGGAACTGCTAATGAATTTGGATTCGATTATTTAAGAGACAATCTTGTATATGATCTAAGTGATAAGGTTCAAAGAGGTCACCATTTTGCTATAGTCGACGAAGCTGATAGTATCCTTATTGATGAAGCAAGAACTCCATTAATTATTTCTGGTCCATCAGATACACCTTCACATTTATACACGAAGTTTGCTTCAATAGCTAGAAAATTAAGAAAAGATGAAGATTTCACACTGGATGAAAAAAGTAAAGCTGTAATTCTCACAGACGATGGAATTTCAAGATTAGAAAAAATACTGGGTATAGAAAATTTATATGACCCCAAAAATATACACTACTTATTTCATACATTAAATGCATTAAAAGCATTATATTACTTTAAAAAAGATAAAGATTATATTATTCAAAATGGCGAAATTATAATAGTTGATGAATTTACTGGAAGGTTAATGCATGGAAGACGTTATTCTGAAGGTTTACATCAAGCTATTGAAGCTAAAGAAGGAGTTAAAGTAAAGGAAGAATCTTTAACCTATGCTACAATAACATTCCAAAATTATTTTAGAATGTATGAAAAATTAGCTGGAATGACAGGTACTGCTAAAACTGAAGAAGATGAATTCAAACAAATATATAATTGTGAAGTTGTTGTAATTCCAACAAATAAACCTGTTATTAGAAAAGATAAAAATGATTTGATTTTTAAAACACAAAATGAGAAATGGAATGCTGTTGTAAAAGAAATAAAAGAAAGATATAAAAAAGGACAACCTATGTTGGTTGGTACTACCTCTATTGAAACAAGTGAATTATTAAGTCATATGTTAAAAAAAGAAGGTATACCCCATAATGTATTAAATGCTAAATATCATGAAAAAGAAGCTGAAATAGTTTCTCAAGCAGGTCAAAAAGGTATGATAACAATAGCCACAAACATGGCTGGTAGAGGAACTGATATTAAGCTTGGAGAAGGAGTTATAGAACTAGGCGGTCTTTATGTTATAGGTACCGAAAGGCATGAAAGTAGAAGAATAGATAATCAGCTAGTAGGGCGTTCAGGAAGACAGGGAGACCCTGGAGAATCTAGATTCTTCCTTTCATTTGAAGATGATCTTTTAAGGCTTTTTGGTGGAGATAAATTAAAAAATATAATGAATACTTTAAAAATAGAAGATGGACAACCTATAGAACATGGATTGTTAAGTAAAATAATTAGAGATGCGCAAAAACGTGTTGAAGGAATTCACTTTTCTATAAGAAAAAGATTATTTGAACTTGATTCAATAATGGACTATCAAAGATCCTCTATTTATTCACACAGGGATTGGATTTTAAGTCAAAATAATTACGATGAGCATTTAAAAGAAATATTTGAAGATGTTGTGGATAGGATTATAGAATCTTCCTTAAATGAAGAAGAAGAAACCATAGATAAAAAAGAATTATCCAAAAAATTACTTGCTTTTGGAATTGTGGAAAAAATAGAATACGATAATATTGAAGAATGCAAAGATAAAGTATTTAAAATATTATGGGATAAATATAATACTAAAAAAGAAGAATTCGGAGATGAATTTGGTAAAATAGCTAAATTTTTAATGTTAAAAATCATAGATGAAAGATGGAGAAAACATCTCGAAGCTATTGAACATTTAAAAGAAGCTGTAAGTTTAAGAGCTTATGGTCAAAAAGATCCTGCTATGGAATTCAAAAAAGAATCCTATGTATTATTTGAAGAATTAATAAACAATATATATGATGATACAGTTTCTTACTTATTGAGAATAATAAAAATAGACACCTCAAAAGAAGAAGAAGAGACAAAGAAAAAGATTCATCAATTAAATTTTGTTCATAGTGACGGTAGTGTTATTAATCGTGCAGAAAAAAGAAAAGAAAAGAAAAAAACACATAAAAGAATCAAGATAAAGAGGTGAAAAAATGCTAGATTATGAGATAAAAGTAAAAATTGATGAATTACATGAAAAATTTAATAATTTAAAAAATCTTTTTGATATAGAAAAAACAACTAAAAGAATTAATGAATTAGAAGGCTTTATGACAAATCCAGATTTTTGGAATGATCAAAAGAGAGCCGAAAAGATTTCGCGTGAATTGCAGCATCTAAAAACAGAAAGAGAGGAATTTAACAATCTTCAACAACTTTTTGATGATCTTGAAGTAGCTATAGAATTTTCAGAAGAAGATCCCACCATGGATGAACAAGCACTTGAAATTTTAAAAGAAATAGAAAAAAAAGTTAAAGACTTTGAACTAGCTATGTTATTATCTGGCAAATATGATTCAAATAACGTATTTTTAACTATTCATCCTGGAGCTGGCGGAACAGAATCACACGACTGGGCTGATATGTTATTAAGAATGTATTCCAGATGGGCTGAAAAAAATAATTATAAAATAGAAATTATAGATTATTTACCTGGCGATGAGGCTGGTATAAAAAGTGTTACTATAAAAATAAATGGATCATTTGCTTATGGAAAATTAAAATATGAATCTGGAGTACATAGACTAGTAAGAGTTTCACCTTTTGATGCAGCTAATAGGAGACATACTTCTTTTGCTTCTGTTTCTGTAACTCCTGAAATTGATGAAGATATCGATATAGAAATAAGACCAGATGATTTAAAAATAGATACTTATAGAGCTGGTGGTGCAGGAGGACAACATGTTAACAAAACAGATTCTGCTGTTAGAATTACCCACCTACCTACTGGTATTGTAGTAGCTTGTCAAAACGAAAGATCACAACATCAAAACAAAGCAACTGCTATGCAAATTTTAAAAGCCAGATTATTTGAACTTGAAATGAAAAAGAAAATGGAAGAAAAATTAAAACTAATGGGAGATATGAAGGATATATCTTGGGGAAATCAAATAAGATCATATGTCTTATATCCATACAAAATGGTGAAAGATCATAGAACAAATCATGAAACTTCTAATGCTGATGCTGTCTTAGATGGAGAACTTGATCCATTTATTGAAGCGGAATTATTATATTTTGCAAAATTAAATAAAGAATAAAATATGGCCAATCACGGCCATATTTTATTTTATGTAATTTTTGAATCCATAATATAATTTAAAAAACATATTCCACACCAATATTTAAATTATAATAAAATTCATCTTTATTTGACGGTTTAAATAATTTCATATCATAATTATCACTTTCTTCAGTATCAACAAGTTTCAATTTATTTTTTGTATATCTTAAATTAATTCCATTATATATTTTTAAGCCAAAAACAGTATAGTCAATATTTACTTTAAAATCATATTTATTTTCTAAAATTTCATCATCTAAAAAATGTGTACCTTGACCTCCTTCTGTCCATGTTGCATATTCTCCCCATGGATTTGCAGGTGATTTGCTTCCAGAAATAGCATATTCTATTGAACTATTAATATTTATATTTTTTAAATTGTTTATATAAGTCAACATAAATGCAAGGTTATTTTCTCCGTTATAATACCCTATATAATTTTCTTCTGGTAGTATTGGTTTTTCTCCATCATATTGATAACTTACAGCAGGATAATATGTGTAACCATAATATCTATTAATGCCATCTCCAGATGGCTGAAATGTGTATTTTGTAGCTCCAGCACTGTATAATCCAACATTACCATATTTCGTTTTTATGTTTCCGCCAAAACTCCAGGCTATTTTGTCAGGATTTTGATACGCATCAGGAGCTAATATCCTATTTGTATTTAAATCATCAACTAATATTTGACCATAATAATATTGGTTTTTATCTTTGTAATCAAGCATAAAACCCATTATTGAATTGGCATTATATCCATGATACCATGGCTTTCCAGATGATATATTTACATATTGTACAAAAAAGTTTGGTATTAAATTTAGAAAATATTCTATATCAAATGCTGTATTTACATAAACTGCTGATTCTTCATATGCAAATCTAAAGTTTCCAAATTTTAAGCCATATGTTTTGAAATTAGCTCCTCTATCAGGATAATCCAATTGAGACTGTCTATTTAATTCAATATATCTTGTTTCATAAAAAAATACTTCATCTTCATAATTAAAATCCATTATAATTGAAGATAATCCTTTTGATGATATGTATAATGAATATGGAGAATCAACAATATCATAATGTTGTAATCTTCCAAATTTTAATTTATAATTATCAAAATCTATAGAAATTCCCCCATTTTTCATGTAAAAATAAAATCCATTATAATAGGTTTCGCCATGCGAAGGTTTATATTTCCCATCATTATATGCGTTTAGTTCTCCTAAAAAATTAAATCCTTCATAATTGTGATTAATTTTAAATGTAAAACCTTGATATGTTTTTACATTATTTATATTTTCATCAAATCGAATAGAAAAGTCTATTCCAAATATGTTTAAGGATATTATTAAAAATAATAATATTAATTTATTTTTCATTTTTATTCCATTCCTCTCTAAACAATATATTATCTTCGAATTCTTTTAATTCTATTAAATCTGTATTTGGTAAATTTCTATTTATTAAATAAAATAGATTGGATATTAATCTGTGCAACGTCATATCATTTATTCTATTACCTTTCTCTACTAAATTCCATTTTGGAGAAATTTTATATATTTTATCAAAAATTTCAGGATACTCAAAATTACCTTCAAATGCAATATCAAATACAATGGAATTTTTTGGAATATATTTAGTAGGAATTCTAAATTGTTTTGATGGAACTGCTGAAATAATAATATCTGAAATAGAAACGAATTTTAAAATATCATCAAAATCTGTATATTTTTGACATACCCTAACACTTGCATTTTCATTTAACATCATTAATGCTAAAGATCGTCCAACAGCAAGAGAATCATTTATTACTACAACTTTCTTACCTTCGAGTTTAAAAGGGTTATATTTCAAACCATCAGGATATTTCCCATTTTTATTATAATATCCTTCATATACCATATAATTTCTTTTTAAAACATATAATATTCCTTTTGCTGTTGGTGGAATGATTAATTTTCTCAAATTTTCCTTATCGCTATAAAATTCATGTTGCACTAAATATCCCATATATTGATAATTTAACCCCTCGACATCTTTTTCTGGGGATACAAGGTTCATAAAATAAGTATCTTTCCTTGCATAAAGAGTAGGATACATAATAATAATCCCATGGGTTTTTTCATCATTATTATAATAAATTATTTTCTTTTCTAATTCATTTTCATTGGAACTTTTATCAAGTATAAAATTTATTTCATATTTTCTACATATATTTTTTATTCCTTTAGCATAAGAAATACTTCCCGGATCATCTGAAGTTAATATACATACAAGCTGTGGTTTAACATTATTTTTTTTATATAATTCAATATTTTTCTCAAAGACGGGTATATCAAAATTTTCTATCAAAAACTTAATATCAAATAGTTTTTCATTATTTAATTTCAACACCTCCATTTACAATTAGTTATCATTATTATCTTCTATTATTTCATCATCAGAATCAATAATTATAAAATCTTCATTTTCATCAATTTCTACGTCTTCCATTATTTTTTTCCATTCTTCTTCTACCTTTTCCAACTCCTCATCATCTTCTACAGCGTCAAGAAATAACTCTCCATTTTCTTCATTCACCAAAAAAGCTACAGTATCACCTAAAACAATATCTTCACTATTTTCTTCCTTAAATGCTTCATAACATATCCAGTATCTTTTTCCTTCAATTTTTAATTCTTCAAGAAACATAAAATTGTATTCATTCCCATCTTCACCAGTAATTGTAAAAAATTCTAATTTTTCCATAATTATACCTCCCTATGTAATTTTACACACTTTTAATTTTAAATTATAAATATGAAATTATGGTGTCTAAAAAGTATAAATATGATATAATATAGTAAGATAAGGGGGTTATAGATTTGAATTTATTAGAAATGCGCATCAAAGGATTTAAAAGCTTTGCAAAAAATACCACATTGAATTTAAATTCCAAAATAGTTAGCATTGTGGGCCCTAACGGCTCAGGAAAATCTAATATAGTTGATGCTTTAAGGTGGCTATTAGGAGAACAATCATCAAAACAAATACGAATTTCAGAAAAAACAGATGTAATTTTTGGTGGTTCAGAAAAATTTCCCCCGGCTAAAAAAGCAGAAGTTTACATAAAAATAAAAGATGATAATGAAAAAATAAGAGTTATTGGAAAAATACTCACTGCTGATGGGAAAGTTAATTATAAAATAGATAACAGAAATGTTAGATTAAAAGACATTTTTGAGGTTATAGGTGGAGCTGGAGTAGGTAAATCATTTTATTCAATAATTTCCCAAGACCAAGTGAGGGAGTTAGTTTCCGCATCATCAGATCAATTAAGAACTATCATTGAAGATGCTGCGGGCATCAAAACATATCTTGATAAGAAAGAAATTGCACTAAAAATGCTCAATCAAACAAAAGAAAACTTAGAAAGATTAAATGATGTATTATATGAAGTAGAAAAAAGAGTAAGATCATTATCTAATAGAGCTTCTAGGGCAAAAAAATATGTTGAATATAATGAAGAATTAAAATCTATCGGAATTAAGTATTTTGGTGCAAAAAGCCTTTCAATAGATAAGAAGATAAAAGAAATTGAAACAAATATTCAAGAAAACAAAAATAAAATAAAATCTTATTTATCTGAAAGTTTTGAAACGGAAAGACTATATAAAGAATTAAAAAAAGAAATTGAAGAAAAAGAAGAACAACTTTCAGTATATGGAGAAAAAATCGAAAATTATAGACAAAGACTTAAATCATATGAAGAAATGAAATCACGTCTGGAAAAGGATATAAATGAGTTAAACTCAAAAATTGTAGAAAAAGACTGGGAAAAGAAAAAATTCGAAGAAGATTTGCAAAAAAATGAAAAAAGATTTGAAGAAGTGAAAGATCTTTTAAGCAAATACGAAAATGAAATAAATAAATATATAAAAGATATCGAAACAATAGAAAAAGAGAAAAAAGAAATAGAAAAATCTATTTCTGAAGAGATAAATAAATTAACAGGTTTAAAAGAAGAATTAAAAAAAGCCAATAACTACTTAAAAGAATTAGAAAATAAAAAAAATAAGCTTATTAATGAGCTAGCTGATAAAGAAGAAAGATTAAAATTTTTAAATACCGAGAAAGAGAACCTTGAAAAAAAGATAACCGAATTGGAAAGTGAATTAAAAAAACTAGAGTCGGAATTAGATACTATAAACAAAAAAGAAAAAAAATTAACAGATGAAATTTCAGAAAAAAAGAGTATTGTTGAAGATTTTCATTCTCAATTATCTAAAACTTATAATTATCTGCAAAAATTAAAACACGATAAAGATTTAATAGAAAGAAAAATTCAAAATATTTCATTACAGATCACTGAATATGAAGGATTTTCATTTGCTATAAAGAGATTATTTGAAGCATTTCACAAAGAAGATAATTTAATAGATGTTGTTTTAAATTTAATTGAAGTTCCTGAAGAATTAGAAACAGCAGTAACTATGGTTGCAGGTTATAGATTACAAAATGTTGTTGTGAAAAATTCGCATTTTGTATCTTCATATATAAATTATTTAAAAGCCGAAAGAGCGGGAAGGGTAACCTTTTTACCTCTTGATTTGATAAATCCAAAAATAAAAAAATATAAAGAATTAGAACTTGAACCTGGCTTTTATGGATATCTTATTGATTTAATTAAATATAAAAAAGAATATGAAAAAGCTATTCAATATGTTTTTGGAAATGCTATAGTAGTCGACTCACTAAGAACAGCTTTAAATATTAAAAATAACTACAAAAACATATCTCTTACTATTTCAACTACTGATGGCGAAATAATAAATACCTCTGGAGCCATTACAGGTGGTGTAACTAAAGGAAATAACTCAACATTATTACTTTCAAGAAAAAGAGAATTACAAACATTGCAATTTTCTCTAGAAGAAATAAATAATGAATTAAAGGAAAATGAAGAAAAAATAAAAAATTTAGAATATAATTATAAGAAGCATTCATTAGAATTGCGAAAATTAGAAGAAAAATTAAATGAAATTAGATATAATAGGTTAAATGGCACTAATTCTTATAAAGAATTTAAAAATAATTATGAATCTTCAAAAAAACGCTATAATGAAATAATTAGCAGAATCGATTCCTATGAAGAAAGAGAAGAAGAAATAAATAATGAATTAAAGAATATCGATAACTTTATTGAAGAGGAAAATGATAATATTCTAAAAATAGAAAAAAATATTTCTGATTTACAAAAAAATAATGAATCTACACATGAAGAATTACGAATTAAGATTGCAAAATTGGATGAGCTAAATCTATACAAAAATTCTATAAATGAAAAAATAAATACTTATAGGAATGAATATTCAAAAATTAAAAATGATATAAGAACAATAAATAATACCATCGAATCCATCAATAACCTTTTAAGCGAATTAAAATCAGAAATAATAAAAAAGAAAGATGATTTAGAAGAATATGAAAATGAAATAAAATCTATTAATACTGAAATCGAAGAATCCTTTAAAATGATGCGAATGAGTAGAGAAGGAAAATCAGAAAAGTTTGATGAATTGGAAAAATATGAAATGAAAAAAAATGAATTAAAAGATAAAATAGACGAACTAAAAAATAGGTCTCATGAACTGGATTTAGAAGTTCAAAATTTAAAACATGAAAAAGATTTCCTAATCGAAAAAGCGAAAAACATTGGAATAGACCAAAATGAATTTATTTATGAAGAATTATCCGACCCAGAAATTTTAGCTCTTGAAAGAAGAATCGAAGATATAAAAAAAGCTTTAAAATATATAGGAAACGTAGATTTGGGTGTTTTAGATGAATATGAAATGGTAAAAAAAGAATTAGATGATAGACATAAACAAAAGGAAGATATACTACAATCCATAAAAACACTTCAAGATGGTATTGAAAAAATAGATAATGAAGCAGAGGAAAAATATTTAAACACATTTAATTTAGTTAATAAAAAATTTGGTCTATTTATAAAAGAATTATTTGTTGGCGGCGACGGTATATTAAAAATGATTGGTAACGGCAAAGCGTTTGAAAAAGGTGTGGAAATTTCTGTAAAAAAACCTGGTAGAAATTTCCAAAAATTACAACTTTTCTCTGGTGGAGAAAAAGCTTTAATCACATCTGCTTTTTTATTTGCATTAATGAATGTGAATCCGAGTCCATTTTATTTACTTGATGAAATCGATGCACCATTAGATGATATAAATGCAGGAAAATTAGCCAAATTAATCAGAAATCATTCAGAAAAAACCCAATTTATAATAATTACACATAATAAGCTAATGATGGAGATAGGAGAAATTTTCCACGGTATAACAATGCGATATGGAGTCTCACAAGTTGTTCCAGTAGATTTTAAATTTATAGAAGAACTTGAAAATAACTAATATTAAATATATATTCTTGTTAGATTTTATTTAATATTCTGCTTTTAATCAAGCACCCATAAGGGTGTTTTTTTTTATCCATTTTTGTTGTTAACAAGAAATTACAAATAACTAAATACAATTATACTTGATTATTATTTATAGATTAAGAATTCCTTTATGCGATGTAACTTGTAATATCAAAACAAAAAGCATATAATATATATAACAAAAATAAATATATTTTTAAAAAAAAACTTTTATAGTTTTTTTGATTTTATTTTAAAGGAGGGGAATTATGATAACTTTTAGCTATTATTATGTTAAACCTAAAACGCTAAATGAAGCTTTAGAAATTTTACAAGAAGAAGATTCCTTCCCTATACTTGGAGGAACCGATTTAATTGTAAAAATGAGGGCAGGAAGAATTAAACCTAAAACTGTTGTTGACTTAAAAGGAATTGATGAATTATTTCATGTTGATTTCTCAAAAGAAAATGGTTTAACTTTTGGAGCCGGTTTAAAATTGAATGTACTAGCTGAAGAATTTAGTTATATTAAAGAATATTATCCTTCATTATTTCAAGGTATTAAAGTAGTTGGTGGATATCAAACAAGAAATAGAGGTACTGTAGTTGGGAATATTTGTAATGCCTCACCAGCTTCGGATACAGCTCCAGCTTTGCTTACTTATAATGCTGAATTAAATTTAGTTTCTACAAAAGGTGAGAGAACTGTAAAAATTACCGATTTCTTTAAAGGGCCTGGTAAAACTGTATTGGAAAAAGGGGAAATTGTAAAATCTATTCATATCCCTTACGAAGGTGAAAGTATTGGTATATATTATAAAGTTTCAAGAATTAAAGCTGTAGATCTATCCACAATAGGAATGGCATTGACCATTATCGATCCTGAAGGAGAACGGGATATTAGAGTAGCATTAGCTTCAGTTGCTCCAACTCCTGTTAGGATATTTGAAGCAGAAGACTTTATTAAAGGAAAAGAATTAACTCCTGAAAATGTTGAGGAATTTGCTCAAATTATTCACGATAGTGTTAATCCAATAACAGATGCAAGAGGTACTGCAGAATACAGAAAAAAAATGGCTAAAATATTGCCTATAAAATTGTTAAGAGAATTAAAAATGTTGAAGGAGGGATTATAATGAAAATTACTTTTACCGTTAATAATGAAAATGTAGAAGTTGAGGTTAAACCAAATGAAACCCTCCTAGATGTATTAAGAGAAAAATTATACTTAACTGGTGCAAAAGAAGGTTGTGGAAACGGAGAATGTGGTGCATGTACAGTTATATACAATGGCAGACCTGTAAATTCATGTTTAGTCCTTGCTCCTGAAGCTGATGGCGCTGTTGTAGAAACCGTTGAAGGGTTAACTAAAGGTAATAAGTTACATCCTATTCAAGAAGCTTTTGTTGAGGCAAATGCTTTCCAATGTGGGTATTGTACTCCTGGATTTATAATGTCTACAAAGGCTATGCTTGAAAAAATCCCTAATCCAACTAAAGAAGTTATAGTTGAAAGATTGGCAGGAAATTTATGTAGATGTACAGGTTATACCGTAATTCTTGATGCAGTAAAAATAGCTGCCCAGAAAATGGGAGGTGCAGAATAATGAAATATGAATATCAACCACCTATAAAATTTGAACATGTTGGAAAACCTATGAACAGAGTTGATGGAGTAGAAAAAGTTACAGGAAATGCTAAATATGTAACTGATATGTTTTTCCCAAATATGTTATATGCTGCTGTAAAAAGAAGTCCTATTCCACATGGAATTATTAAAAATATAGATACTTCAAAAGCTGAAGCTCTACCAGGCGTAAGGGCTATAGTAACAGGGAAAGATGTTCCATATAGACAAGGAATATATTTAGTTGATAGACCAATTATTACTCCTGATAGGGTAAGATATGTTGGAGAACCAGTTGCTGCAGTTGCTGCAGATTCTCTGGAAATTGCAAGAAGAGCCGTTGAATTAATAGAAGTTGAATATGAAGAATTACCTACAGTTCAGGATCCGAGAGAATCTATGAAAGGCGAAGTTTTAATTCATCCAGATTTAGCCAATTATGAAAGATTACCTATTTATAACATAGAACCAGAAAAAAATGTCTTTCATCATCACAAAACAAGAAAAGGTGATGTAGAAAAAGGGTTTAAAGAAGCTGATGTAATAGTTGAGGGAGATTATTCATTACCTCAAATGTATCATGCTCCGCTTGAACCACATGCAGCTATTTCATTCTGGGATTATAATGAAAAATTAACTGTGTGGTCTAGTGCTCAATCTCCTTTCACATTAAGAAATTTAATTGCACATGCATTTAAAATTCCTAGACATAAAGTTAGAGTTATTGCACCATATGTTGGTGGAGGATTTGGTGGTAAAGCTGGAATTAACATGGAAGGTATAGTAATTGCATTATCAGAAAAGCTTAAAGGAAGACATATAAAATTAGTATATACTAGGGAAGAAGATATATCTGCAGTTGTCAGACAAGCAATGTTTGCTCATGTAAAAACAGGGGTTACAAAAGACGGAAAGATTGTTGCTATGGAAGCAAAATTGATTTTTGATGGTGGAGCATATGCTGAATATGGAACTAACGTTGTTAGAGCTGCAGGTTATACATTGCCTGGCGGTTATTATGTTCCAAATTTAAAAACAGATTCTTATGGTGTATATACAAATCATTTCCTTGGTGGAGCATTTAGGGGATTTGGACATGGTGAATTACATTGGGCAACAGAAAGGAACTTAGATGAAGTTGCTCAAAAATTAGGAATGGATCCATTAGAATTAAGATTGAAAAACGTATTAAAACCTGGATTAACTAATTCAATGGGACAAACTATACATCATGATACCGGAGATATGGAAGCTTGTTTTAAAAAAGCTGCTGAATTAATCGAATACGATAAAAAACCTGATAAACCTAAAAATCCAAGAAAAGTTAGAGGTAAGGGAATTGCAGGATTAGTAAAAGCACCAGCCATGCCTACAAATGCAGGATCAGCTGTAATAATTAAATTCCATGAAGATGCTACTGTAACATTACAAGCAAGTATTCAAGAAATAGGTCAAGGTTTTAACACAGCTGTTACTCAAATGGCTGCTGATGCATTACATATTTCTCCAGATAAAATACATTTTGTAATGCCTGTTGATACAGATGTTAACCCATATGAATGGCAAACCGTAGCTTCAAGAGCTTTATGGACAGTTGGAAATGCTTTATATAGAGCGGCTGAAGATGCATTAAATCAAATTAAAGACACAGCATCTAAGGTATTAGGAGTTGCACCTCATAATCTAGAGGTAGAGGATGATAGAGTATATGTAAAATATAGACCAGAAAAATATATATTATTAAAAGACATTGTTATGGGTTATACTTATCCAGATGGTCATGCTATTGGTGGTCCAGTAATAGGAAGAGGTAGTTTTGTTCCTGAAATGCTTACAAATTTAGATTTAGAAACAGGTCAAGGTAATGCAGCTGCAGAATGGACATTTGGTGCACAAGCCGCTGAAGTTGAAATAGATTTAGATACAGGAGAACTTAAAATGCTTAAATTAGTTGGTGTTTTTGATGCTGGTACAATTATTAATCCAATAACTGCAGGAGGTCAAGTAGTTGGCGGAATGATTCAGGGTATGGGTCCAGCATTATTTGAAGGTGTTAAATATAATGATAAAGGTTATCCATTAACTGTTTCATTTACAGATTATAAAATACCAACAATAGCTGATATTCCTGAAGAAATAAAGTATGATTTTGTTCAAACATTTGAAGAGTCTTCACCATTTGGAGCAAAGGGAGTTGGAGAACATCCAATGATTTCTGTTCCACCTGCAATTGCTGCTGCAATTTATGATGCAATTGGAGTTAATATACATGAATTACCTTTAAGTTCAGATAAAATTCTTAATGCTATTGAAAAAATGAATAAATAATGTCTATTCAAATCTTTTTTAGGAGGGGAGAAACATGAGTGAAAGCGAATATTTGAATGTCGTTCCACAGGAGGATCGTAGTGCTGGTATGGGTGCAGGGGGATTGATTTTATTAGGATTACAACATACTTTCACTATGTTTGGGGCAACTGTATTAGTTCCTTATTTAACAGGAATTCCTGTTAATGTAGCTTTATTTACAGCTGGCCTTGGAACATTATTATTTCACTGGATCACAAAATGGAAGGTCCCTGTATTTTTAGGTTCTAGTTTTGCTTATATTGCTCCTATTATTGCTGTAACTATGCATTATATGAACGAAGCAGGGTTAAATTACGGAAATATTAATGATGCTGTAAATGCTGGAGTGGATTTAAGACCTTATTTAGCTTATGCTACAGGAGGTATATTCTTAGCTGGGCTAGTTAAATTTGGTTTTGGTGCATTAATAAAATTGATTGGTATCAGACGTTTTGAAAAATTATTCCCGCCAGTAATATCAGGAACGATGATTATTTTAATAGGTTTAATATTAAGTCCTGTTGCTATAAATATGGCAAGTGGAAATTGGTGGATAGCATTAGTATCATTATTTACTGCTATTATAGTTAGATTATATACAAGAGGTTTTAGTCGTTTAGTACCTGTTATTTGGGGAATTATTGTTGGTTATATTGTTGCAGCAATTACAGGAAATGTTAGCTTTGCAGAAGTTGGAAATGTTAGCTGGGTTGGTTTCCCAGAAATATATTTACCAAAATTCTCTTGGTATGCAGCAGCAGCAATTATTCCTGTAGCTATAGCTCCATCTGTTGAACATTTTGGTGATGTATTTGCTATTTCTGCAGTTGTTGGAAAAAAATTCTATGAAGATCCTGGAATGCATAGAACATTAATGGGTGATGGGCTTGCAACATCTTTAGGTGGATTCTTAGGTGGCCCTGCAAATACTACATACAGTGAAAATACTGGAGTATTAGCATTTACAAAAGCATTCAATCCTTGGATAATGAGAATTGCAGCATTCTTTGCTATTTTAATGGCTATGGTACCTAAAGTTGGGGCTATTGTTAGATCAATACCAGTACCTGTAATGGGTGGAATAGAAATATTATTATTCGGTATGATTGCAAGTATTGGTGCAAAAACATTAATCAATAATCAAGTTAAAGTGGAAGGAAAGAACTTAGTAACAATGTCATTAATGTTAGTAACTGGTTTAGGCGGAGCAGTATTTCAAGCTGGTAATTTTGCATTACAAGGGTTAGGACTTGCAGCTATAGTTGGTATTGTTGTTAATGGAGTACTTTCATTAACAGGTGCATCTGAAGAATAATTTAGCGAGGTTAAAAATGATTGAAATATCAAACGCAATTTTTGACAAAGAAGGGTCTGCAAAAAGTTTTTTTAAAACAAAACATACAAAGTATTTTATTTTTGATGATGAAGATATTTTTACTATAACTACTTATAAAAATAGGGTTGGGGCATTAGGAATGTCCGCCCCTCCCCATTTCTTAGATTTTTCAACATTAAAAATTGAAAATAATTATTTGATATTTGACAATAAATTTATTTTAAAGAATTTTACTATTTATAATCCAAAAATTGATAAAATCAGTTTTCATGACTCATATGATGAAATAAAATATTTATTAAAAAACAAGATTGACTATAGAATACACAATAAAATTATTAGCGCTTTAGAAAAATTAGATTTTTTAAGTCTTATAGGTTTTGGGCCGGGATTAACTCCATTATTTGATGATATTTTGTCAGGAATAATGTTATTAAATTCATTTAACCAAAAATTAGATTTTTCAATTATATTAAAATCAGCAAAAGTAAAAACTAATAATCTTTCTTATTTCCAGATGAAATATGCTTCTAAAGGATATGCTCCAAAACCTGTAAAGATGTATTTAGAAAATTTTGATAAGGCTGCTGTGTTAAACATGGGGGATACTTCAGGATTAGGCTGGATTTTAGGTATTTCATTTTTCTTTGATTTGGAGGGATAAACGTGGTTTATAAAATGATTAAACCCAATGCATATTATGATTCAGTAACATTAATGCTTATTACGGAAGATATAAAGAAAAAAGAGAGTATAGAAGAAGCTTTAGTTGGAATGGGAACAGAAACAAACAAAGAATTTTTAAGAGAATTAAATATGATTGATGAAGAATTAGAAAAAACTACTCCTAATGATTTATTAATAGTTATTAAAGGTGAAAATGTAAATATGGATGAAATCGAAAAGGAAATTGAAAGTATGTTAAAAGCAGAAACAGAAGAAGATGAAGGCGAAAGGTTTTATCCTTCACTTGAAAGTGCTGTAAAAAAGCTTGATGGTGCAAACATGGCTGTAATTTCTATTGCTGGTGAATATGCAGGATTAGAAACAAAAAAAGCACTGGATTATGGACTAAATGTAATGCTTTTCAGTGATAATGTACCTATTGAAACTGAAATTGAATTAAAAAAATATGCTCTTGAAAAAGGATTGCTAGTAATGGGACCTGATTGTGGAACAGCTATTATTAATGGAGTTCCAATGGCATTTTCAAATGTCGTAAAAAGAGGGAAAATAGGAATGGTAGCAGCATCAGGTACAGGTGCTCAAGAAGTATCTTCTATAATTTCCAATTTAGGTTGTGGAATTTCACAATTAATTGGAACAGGTGGAAGAGATGTAAAAAAAGATATTGGTGGATTAATGTTTTTAGAAGGTATTAAACGATTAATAGATGATGATGAAACAGAAATCATAGTATTAGTTTCTAAACCTCCTTATCCTGAAGTGGTTGAAAAAGCTGTTGAATTATTGAAAAAAACAAATAAAAAACATGTTGTTCATTTTGTAAATGGTAAAGTTGAAGACCCATCAATTGTTGTTGGAACAACTTTAGAAGATACCGCTATTAAAGCTGCATTATTATGTCAAGGAAAATCTATAGATAAAGATGAATATACTTATTTTGATTTCTTAGAATCTTTTGATTTTGATAAAAAAGTAAAAGAAGAAGTAGAAAAAATTTCAGAAGGTAAATATATAAGGGGATTATACTCAGGAGGAACACTTGCAGATGAAACAATGGTCTTATTATCAAGAGAATTAAATATACCAATTTATTCTCCAAAGCCATTAAAACCAGAATTTTTATTAGAAAATATAAATGAAAGTAAAGAAAATACTGTTGTTGATATGGGAGAAGATGAATTTACAGTTGGTAGACCTCATCCTATGATTGATTTTACAATGAGAAAATCTAGATTGATTAAGGAATACTTGGATAAAGACACTGCCATTATAATGGTTGATGTTGTTTTAGGCTGGGGATCACATATGGATCCAGCTGGTGAAATTGCAGAAGCTGTAAAGGCTGCAAGGGAAACATCTGATAAATACAAATGTATAATAGCTAATATTTGTGGAACATACGAAGATCCACAGAACTACTATGACCAAAAGAAAAAGCTGGAAGATGTTGGTGTCATTGTCTTCCCAAGCAATGCAAGTGCGGTAAAATTTGCAGTTAATGTTTGGAAGGAGTTGGGAAGATGAGTTTATTTAAAGAAGAATTAAAAATAGTAAATATAGGATTAAAATCATTTTATGAAGATTTGAAAAAACAAGGAGCTAATGTTGTACATGTTGATTGGAAACCTCCACTTGGTGGTTCAAAAGCAGTTAAAATATTAAATGATTTTTCTAAATTGAGTATAGATGTTGAAAAAGCTAATGCAGAAGCCGTTGAAAGAATTATGAATTCTCAGCCAACATTAGTTGGAATGGGAATTGCAAGAGATGTTGTTCCAGGTATGAAAGATAATATGATATTACACGCTGGACCACCTATTACATGGGATAGAATGTGTGGCCCATTAAAAGGAGCTATTATTGGCGGTTTGATTTATGAAGGTAAAGCTAAAGATGAAAAAGAAGCTATTGAGTTGATTGAATCAGGTGAAATTGAATTTGATCCATGGCATCACCATGATGGTGTAGGTCCGATGGCTGGCGTAGCAACTCCATCTATGCCTGTATTTATAATAGAAAATAAAACATATGGCATTAAATCATATTGTACAATGAATGAAGGATTAGGTAAAGTATTGAGATATGGTGCAAATGGCCCTGATGTTATAAAGAAGTTAAAATGGATGGAAGAAGTTTTGTACCCTGTTTTAAAAGAAGCTATTGAATTAAAGGGAGAAATTAATTTAAAGAATTTAATTGCCCAAGCAGTTCAAATGGGAGATGAATGTCACAATAGAAATAGAGCAGCAACATCATTATTTATAAGAGAAATAGCTCCCGCTATTTTAGATACAAGTTTTTCAAATGAAGAGAAGAAATCTATTATTGAATTTATTAATGCTAATGATCATTTCTTCTTAAATCTATCAATGCCAGCTGCAAAGTCTGCAACATTAGCAGCTGAAGGAATAAAAGGAAGCACTATTGTAACTGTTATGGCAAGAAATGGAACAGATTTTGGTATTAGAGTTGCAGGATTACCGGGAAAGTGGTTTGTAGGGCCAGCTCAAGAAGTTGAAGGATTGTATTTCCCTGGTTTCACAAAAGAAGATGCTAATCCAGACATCGGTGATAGCACAATTACAGAAACTGGTGGTTTTGGTGGATTTGCAATGGCTGGTGCTCCTGCAATAGTAAAATTTGTTGGTGGAAGTGTACAAGAAGCTATTGAAACTACATTGAAAATGTATGAAATAACTGATGCAGAAAATAACACATATAAAATTCCTTTCTTAAACTTTAGAGGAACACCAACGGGATTAAATGTAAAAAAAGTTGTTGAAAAAGGTATTTTACCAAGAATAAATACAGGTATAGCACATAAAGAACCAGGTATAGGTCAGGTTGGAGCAGGTTTAACCTATCCACCTATGAATATATTTATAGATGCATTAGAAGCATTTGTAAAAGAATATCTTTAAGGGGGGAACAAAGATGGCAGGTATTAAAGTGTATGATTTAACTCAGAAGATAGGTATTACAACACCACCATGGCCAGGATATGAGCCAATGAAATTATGGTATTTCAAAAGAATGATGCTTCAAAAAGTAAATGGACAAATAGTACAAACAAGTATGCATAACGGAACGCATTTAGATGGACAAAGACATTTTATGACTGGTGGAAGAGATATAGCTTCATTGCCTTTAGATGGTTATTTATTCCACGAAGGTGTAATTTTGGATATCTCTAAAGAAGTTGGAGATTTTGATATTTATACACCAGAAACATTATTAAAAGTTGCAAAAGAAAATAACCTTGAAATTAAAAAAGGCGATATTATAATTATTAATACAGGCTATCATAAATATGCTTGGGATCAACCAGAAGCAAACGAAAACAAATATTATTATTTCCATCCAGGTCCTGATCAAAGATTTGCAGACTGGTTAAAGGAAATGGAAATCAAATGGGTTGGTGTTGACTGTGGTTCCGCAGATCATCCAATGAATACTATATTAAGAGAATATAGACCAGAATTTGCTGCAATGGCAGACAAACATTTCAGAGAAAAATATGGAAAACCTCTTGATGAATATTTTGATGATAAAACTTATCAATTGATGCATATTGATTTATTCCCACACTTGATTCTTCATGCAGAAAATCTCGGTGGAGAAATAGATAAAGTATTAAATAGAAGAATGTATATTGGTATATTCCCATGGAAATTAGTTGATGGTGAATCTAGTATAGCTCGTGTAGCAGCATTTGAAATTGAATAATTTTATATTTGGTTAAAAAACAAAACAAAATTAATGGAGGGGAAAGATTATGTGGAAAGAAATACCGGAAAAAGTATCACAAGAAAAAATAACATTTGATGTAAGGGAATTAGAACCATTATTATCAGGACCATCATTAAAATTACCACCATATGAACCAGAAATGGCTAAATTAAAAGATGGTAGTTATTTATATATAAGACCTTTAGAAAAAGATGAAGTACCAAAATTATTGCCATTTGTAAAAAAATTATTAGATGTAGATCATGATTTTTATGATATTGTTGGTGTTAGGGTATATGGAGAATTATTAGGTTGGTATAGAAACAGATTAAAGGACCCTTATTTTATGATAGGTACAATTAATGGTAAATTAGCAGGTTTTGCTAATGCAAGAGTTATGAATAACGGCATTCATATTAGTCTTCATTCAATGGCATTTGTTAGAGGATTAAGAGTAGGAGCTATTATGTATTATGCTAAAGCAAAATACGCATTTGAAAAATTAGGAGCAAAAGAATGGTGGGCAACATATGAAAGTTATAATGGATTTAAGAGATGGGGATTAGGTATGGCTCAACCATCATATCCATGGCCAGATGTTCAACATGAATTAGGTGGTGCAAAGGTATATTATGTAACAAAAGAATATTGGGATTTATCAATAAAAGATTACTTAAAACAATTAGTAAAAACTGAACTTGAACCAGCATCTGCTGAAGTTGCTGAAGCAAATAAAGAATTAATTATTCCAGACAGTCCCGTTGTTTAAATAGAATGGGTAGGCCCTATGGCCTACCCTATTTTTGTCTTATAAGTATAAAAGTTAAAATTATTCCCAAGATTCCAAAGATCCATAAACTATTTAAAATGAATGAAACATTGTTTCCAAAAAAGAATGAATATACTGTTATTAAAACATTCCCCATTGCTCTAGTAAATCCCATTAATGCACCAGACGCAAAACTTTTATTATTTGGCAATAACTGTTGGGCATAATGAACATTTACTGACATTGTTAAAAACATAAAGGCATCTGCCAATATATAAGAAATTGCTAATATCCATATATTTGTAGATGACGCAAAAAGAAATACTAATACTGAAAATGCGGAAAAATACAATAAATTTACAAATTTCACACTAGTTTTTTCTTCAAGCTTTGCTCCCAACAGATTAGAAAATGTACCTGCTAAAAAACCTAATGTTACTAATAATCCACCAATTGTTAAATCATACCCTAACATTCTTGATTTTATTGGTACATATGATCTAAACATAATGCTTATAAATGCTCTATGTATTGTCAAAAACCAAATTGGAGCAATATATTTAAAACCTTTAAAGCTTTCAAAAAATCTCATTTTTTTATTTTTAGTTTTTAAATGCTTATGTGTTTTAAAATAATTATAGGCGAAGTAAAATAAAATCGAATAAATTATTATTCCTGCAATACCAATATATGTAGCATTCTTCAGGTTATAATGCGTTACAAAATAAGTTATAAATATAGGTCCTAACGCATATCCAAATGTACCACCAACCATAAAAATTGCTATTGCTATTCCTTTTCCTTTTCCAATAGTTCCACTAATCCCCGCACCCAATGGTTCTTGAGCCGAACTACCTAGATAGCCAATTAAAAATATAATAAATAAAAAGCTAATAGATTTTATATACCCTAAAAATAAAATCGGAGTCATTGTAATTAGAACAGAAATATACAAAAATACCAACTTTTTATTTGATTTATCCGCAAGATAGCCAAAGAATACCTGACTAAAAGAAGATATAAGCGTCAAAATTGACGCCATCATTACAAATATTCTTGGTTCATTTACATTAAAGTATTCCATAAAAAATGGAATAAGAGGTTTAAAATAAGACTTAAAAAAACTCGTAAAAAAATTAGTGAAAGTTATGTATATAGCTAATGGTTCCATTTATCCCTCCAAAATATCTTTTTTCTTTTTGAAACATATATCAATAACATTCTCTATTGAATCATAACATTCCGATGGGAGTTTATCTATACCACCTCTTTCAATTTCTCTTGATTTTATAAAATCTAATCTTCTTTTCATTGATTCTATAAAAAGAGAAACATATTCTTTATCTTTCATATCTGGTATGTATCCTTCGAATTCCATTATTTCAATATTCTCTGCCCATTCTTTAAAATCAGCTTTTTCTTCTACAATTGACTCAATTACTGATAGTGTTATTTCTTTCGTTATCTTTTTCTCTATAAAATGACCTGTATTTAATATATAGCAATTTACACCTTTCTCAAATAATTTTTTAAAACTATAATAATCATCGGATAATGGATATGTCCTAAATGGATTAGCATATGGTTCAAACACTAACGCATTTGGATCTACTCCTTCTGCTAATTTTTCCGCAGATGTTCTTTTAGTGGCTAACGTTGCTCCTAATGTTGATGCAAGTATTGGATCTGTAACTTTTAACACTGGAGGCAATACTGGATCTTTCATTAGCCAGAAAATCGCATTAATCGGCTCTTCAATTTTATATACTCGATTTGGCGACCACAACTTAGATTTCAAAGCTCTTCCATTACCATTTCTAATATCTTCCGTTACTGGAATAATTCTTCCCTCTTCGTCTAACGTTGCTCCACAATTTTGAATAGTTAATAAATATTTATTATCATCTGAATTTACTGGATAATCAGCTGTTTTATCAAAATAGGATGGTTCTAATGAAATAGTAGAACCATCGGCCATTGAAATTATAAATGCATCATCATGTAATACAGTTATTTCATATTTTCCATTATGTTTTGCATGAGTCAGTGTCGATTTACCAGATCCTGATAATCCAAAAAAAGCTGCAACATAATTTTTATTATCTTTCAAAGTATATTTTTTCAACCCTCCATGGCATGAAGCATATCCATTTCTATTCGCTGTTCCCCAACCAAGGGTTAATGTCCCTTTTTTAAACTCTCCAAAATATCTCATCCCAAGAATTGCAGCACAATTGTGTTGTGGATCAAAAAAAGATAACCCTAATGGAAAATCTGGATGTTTCCAATCAGGATCAGAGAATATATAAACATCGCCTTCATTTATTATTCTTGATTTTTCATATATTCTTACAAAATCTACAGTAAATGGTTGAAAATTCAACAACCAATTATATAAAATATTTTCATGCCCTTCTGGAATTAATAAGTGATTTTTTATTATAAAATCTTCATGTAATCCTGTAAATGAAATTGCATGATACATTTTTTTAAATCTCGTATTATATACTGCTTCTCTAATAATTTCCGCATATTTATTTTCATCAACTCCAGGTTCACCAATTATTCTTCTTCCAGCCGCATATCGTCCAGTTATAGCACCATCGTTAAATATTAAAATTTTTGTTCCTTCATCTAATGCTAATAATTCTGGCTTATAAACATTTATATCTGTAACTATTGTTCCAGGTGAATTTTTAGCCAATTTATAAGCTTCTTTAGGAGAATCTACCTTTATTACATTATTTCGGTAAAAAGCTGTTTCGATGGTTGTTCTAATTCTTGAAAATATAGGATTTGTATAAGATATTTCATCTTTTGTAAAAAAACCTTTAGTAGCCATCTTTTTACCCCCTATAAAATTTAAAATAAACCCAGAATTATTCTGGGTTAGATTATTTGGTTTAAACTTTTACCTAATTTTTTCATAATTTTTTTATACCATTTTTTATATTCCATAATTACTCCTTCATCTGAATTTCTCAAATATTCTTCTATGAGGTTATCTAATATTATATGTTTAAAGTCTTTTTTCAACTTCTCTTTTAATTCATATATAGCTTCTATACCATATATTAAAATTAAACTTTTGAATAGTTTTTCTTCTCTTCTTTCATCATCTTCTTCTAAAAACTTATTGTTAAACACTTCATAACTCTTCTGAATTTCATTATAAATATTTTCTATTTTTTCTTCTTTAGTCAAAACAAAATCATTTTCTGATTCTTCTCCATCAAGCATATTCTTTATTTCTTCTTCTATCTCATCTATTATTTCCCATAATGTCTCGTTGTCTTCTCCAGATTCATCTTCTTCCATAAAAATTTCTATATCAATATCTTCATTACTATCTTCTATATCTTTTTGTTTTTTCATTTCTGCAATAAAATTACTAAAAGCTTTAAACGCCTCATTTGAATTACTTAACTCAAAACTTTTATCTACGTTGTTTAGATTATATAGTTGGAATATATTGTCTTCGATATTTTTTAACTCATTAAAATTAACTATTTTTATTCTTTCAGATACCTGTTTTAAAAATGCTTCTTGATTTATTATTTCTGGTAATACATTCAACCTAAATTTATTAAATTCATTTATAAGACTTTTATAAAACCCCTTAATTTCTGTCATGGTTGTTTTAATATTAATATCAAAAATACTTTGATAATCATATCTTGAAAAAATGAAATGATGTTCATAATATCTTCCTGACTTATTTATATATATAGCAGAAAAATCAATACTTTCGTTTAAAGTGTATACCATCAATTCTTGACTTATTATGCTTTCAGTTAGCATTAAAGAATCTGTAGAAAGAAAAGAAAAAATATTTTTCATTCTATCTTTGAAATATTTATTTAGTCTGAATACAGTTAAAAGAGTTGGAATATATTCCAGCTCAACATCAATAGTTTCAGATAATTCAACACTAAATTCATTAGGTTTCCATATAAAGTCGCCTGTCTTAGCTTTTATTTCAAATATATATTTTTCTTCTATATCTTCATCTATAGAATCTGAAAACCAAAATTTTTTTATTACTCTTGGACTCAATTCAAAGTATGAACCGTCTATACCTTTTAATAAGGCCATTTGTTTTACCTCCATTAATCATAGGAATATAATTTTAAATATATTCCTAAGAATAAAAATTCTATTAAAGCTAATCCTAATCCGAAATAAGGATAATCCCAACTAATAATTCCTATTATACCAAATAAAAATGAAAAAATATATGTAATCAGTGCAGTTTTTTTTATTGAAATATTATATCTTTTTCTTATTTTATCATAAATATGATCTCGATCTCCTGAAAAAGGTGAACGATTATTTAAAATTCTTCTTAAGAAACTGAAAAATAAGTCTGTATAAAACAAACTAGAGACAATTACTGATATGGCAAAACCACCAAATCCATGATTATGTGTCATTATAACTGTTAAGTAAAATATTGTATATCCAAGAAAATAAGAACCTGCATCACCAAGAAATATTTTTGCTGGATGAAAGTTAAAAATTAAAAATCCAAAAATAGCTATCACTATATAAATATAATTGAAGTGTTTGGAAATCACGCTCAAAAATAATATTACAAATAATGTATTACCTCCACAAACCCCATCCATTCCATCAATCATATTTACAGCATTAATTAAAGTTACTCCTAATATTGTTAATAGAATTGAATAAATAATACCAAGAGAATCATAAAATGGAATTAAAGTTAATATTATTCCTACAAATTCACTAACTAATCTAAATTTAGGTGACACATTAAAGATATCGTCTAACAGTCCCAACATCAACATCAAGGTCCCGAAAATGATAAATCTAATATCTTTAATAAACCATATACTCGATAAATATATTGCCAATCCTCCAAGATATGGTGTAATATTTTGATGAATTTTTAAGTTTTCATCCGGTTTATCAACAATTCCCAGTTTTTTTGCAATTGGAATCATAAAATAGGTTATTATAATTGATAATAAAAAAATAACTATATAAATCATATTTCACCTCAATATGCTATATCTTTTTTTACTTGTGATTTTGCTTCTGGAATATATTGAATTATTAAACTATTCATTTTATCAAAATCATTATTTTGATAAATTATGATTATTTCATTTAACAACTCTTTCAATTCTTCTGTTTTTAAAATCTTATTCTCTTTAAGTATAAATATCCTATTATTTTCTGTTTTTATAAATTCTTCCGATTCTAAAAACAATTCTTCGTATAGTTTTTCTCCGGGTCTAATTCCCGTATATACAACTTTTATATCCTGATCCGGTATATAACCAGATAATTTTATCATTTCTCGAGCCAATTTATCAATTAATATTGGCTCTCCCATATTTAAAACAAAAACTTCCCCTTTATTAGCAAATGCTCCTGCCTGAAGAACTAATGCAACCGCTTCTGGAATTGTCATAAAATATCTTTTCATTCTAGGATCTGTGACTGTAACAGGACCACCGTTTTTTATTTGTTCTTTAAATATCGGGACAACACTTCCTCTACTCCCTAAAACATTTCCAAATCTTACAATACCAAATTTAGTATTTGAACTTTGAGCTAATGATCTAATTATTATTTCTCCAAATCGTTTTGTTGCTCCCATAATAGAGCTTGGATTAATAGCTTTATCTGTAGATATTAATATAAATCTTTTTACATTATTTTCTATAGAGTTTTTTGCAAGAATATATGTACCATATGCATTTACTCTAAAAGCTTCTGATGGATTTTTTTCCATTAAAGGAACATGTTTATGGGCTGCAGCATGGAACACTACATCTGGTGAAAATTTTCTAAATATTTGCCTCATTCTGTATTCATTTGTTACATCACCAATTACTTCATTAATCTCAATATCTGGAAATTTATTTTTTAATTCTTTAGATATATTAAAAATACTATTTTCTCCACGACCTAATATTATTAATTCCCGTGGTTCTAATGCAGCAACTTGCCTACATATTTCTGAACCGATGCTACCTCCTGCACCTGTAACCATTATTTTTTTGTTGGTAATATAATGTTTTATATCATCAAAGTTAACCTTTACCTCTTTTCTACCTAATAAATCTTCTATATTAACGTCTCTTAAAAAACCTAAAGAAACCTTATTATTTAAAATTTCAAATATTCCAGGTAATGTTTTTAATCTAACTCTCTTGGTATCTACATTATCTATAATTTTTTTTAATTGCTCTGATGTCGCAGATGGAATAGCTATAATTACTTCATTAACTTTATACTTTTCAACAAAATTCATTGTATCAGATATTTTTCCAAAGACTTCTACATCTCTTATCTTTCTTCCTATCTTGGATTCATCATCATCTAAAAAACCTATTACTTTACCAAAAGAAGGATGTTTTAAAAATTCGTCTAACAATTCAACTCCCGCATCACCTGCACCAATTATTAATATTCTTTTGTCATCTGAAACTTCATTAACTATAATCTTATTTTTAGAGAACCACCATACCCTACTAAATATAATTAGTATAGACCCCAAAAGAGCCGACATAAAACCAACAGAAATAGGCAGAGTAAAATTATGAATCCATACTCTTCTTATTCCTTCGATAACTAAAAAATTCAACATATATCCTATAAAAGAAGAATATATTATAGGCTTTATTTCTTTTAAAGTTGCAAATCTCCATATATGTTCATAATTTTTGTTATAATACATTACTAACACCATTATTGCAGGAAAGATGATAACAGGTAAAATATATTTTTGCATTTCAAAAAAATCTGTCTGAAATCTAAAAAACAAAGCCACAAAATAACTCAAAAAAAAGATTATATAATCTACTATAATTAACTCTACTTTTCTCTTCATAATGTCACCTTACTTTTCAAATTTATCCAAAATTATTTTAATTCTTTTTACCACATATTCTTGTTCCTTTATAGTTAGATCAGTATAAAACGGAATAGCAATAGTTAAAGAAGATATTAATTCAGTAACAGGATAATCTCCTTCCTCATATCCATATAAGTCTCTATAAAACTTTTGTAAATGTATTGGAGAAAAATAATTCTTTGATTGTATTCCACTTTTATTTAATTCCTCAATTACTTTATAGGTTATTTTTTTTATATCCTTTAATATTTTTTTCCATTGTTTTTTTTCTTTTATATATAAAGGAAGATCTAATTTTCTCATATACTCCGGAATATCCATAATTTTATTAATCCAATCTAAAGATAATCTGATTACAAATACAAACCAGCTCATTTTTGTAGTATATTCTTCTATTTTAGGTAAAATAACTCTATTTTCGTCTTTAAATAATTCGTAATAATTTTTAGCTACATTTTGCCTTTTTTCAAGAATTTCATCCAATCTTTTCATTTGAATATACCCAAGCCCTGCTGATAATTCATCCATTCTATAATTATATCCTAGTCTTACATGTTCTAACCATTCTTCTGAATCTCCACGCCCTTGATTTGCCATTGATCTACATAATTTCCCAATTTCTTGATTATTTGTAATTATCATTCCACCTTCACCAGTTGTTATCTGTTTATTGGGATAAAAGGCAAAAGTTCCAGCTTCACCAAAAGTACCTGCAAACTTGCCTTTATACTTTGACCCAATTGCTTCACAAGAATCTTCAACAATTTTCCATTTATTTTTCTTACAGATTTTTATTGCCTCATCCCAATCTAATGGCTGTCCAAAAATGTCAACACCCATAAAAAATTTTATATCTTTTAATTTTTTTATACGTTTTAAAAATGGATGACTTTTATCATTTAAAGTTTTATCAATTTTTGATATATCAATATTGTAATTATATGGATTTATATCGATAAAAATAGGATGGGCTTTTTCAAACAAAGCAACATTTGATGAGGCTATAAATGTAAACGGAGTTACTATCATGCCATCATTTTCTTTTATGTTTAATGACTTTAAAATCAGATGCAATGCGGATGTTCCACTATTTACTGCTATTGCATCTTTAACATCAAAATATTTTTTTATCGTTTCCTCAAATTTATTTATATAGGGGCCAAGAGCCAATCTTTCGCTATAAAAAATCTTATCAATAACTTTTTTTTCTTCATTAGTTAAACTTGCTGAAGATAAAGGTATTTTCAAAATAACATCCC